>DATCOF010000171.1:0-28574 GCA_036564845.1 Chitinophagaceae bacterium
AAGAAAAAAACGAATTGGGAAGAGAACTGCATGATAATATAAACCAGATACTGGCCACTGTAAAAATGTACCTGGGCATGGCCAAATCGGGCAGGGATAACCCCGAAGACCTGGTAGGCAAATGCTATGAATATGTAAATGAAGCCATGGAGGAGATCAGGAAACTGTCTCACTCACTGGTGGCTCCATCGCTGGGCGATATTAGCCTGAAAGAATCCCTGCAGGAACTGTTGGAAAATAACAATTTGCTTAACAGTCTGCAGGTTCAGTTATTGGTTGATGAAAAGTTTAATGAACAGGCAAAAGATGAAAACAAAGAACTGGTGCTTTACCGTATTGTACAGGAGCAGTTGAATAATATCACTAAATATGCCCAGGCAAAAGTGGCTGTTATTACTTTAAAAGCAGAAAATAGTAACCTGTTTTTATCTGTTGCTGACAATGGGGTGGGTTTTGATACCACGCAAAAGAGTAAAGGCATCGGCTTAAAAAATATCAGCAGCCGGGTAAAGTTTTATTCCGGCAATATGAATATCATTTCCGCTCCCGGAAAGGGATGCACACTTGAGGTTTATATACCTATGTATCCCGGTTCGTGATGCACAAACCAGTGGGGTTCAGCGGAGTATGACTCCTCCGCTATTCTTACCTTCCACACGAACACACAACCAACGGCGGTGTGTGGCTTTGATCTGATGGAAACTTTGGAACACAAACAACTCCATAAAAAAGAATTGAAGATAATTGCAAAAAAAAATGCCACCTCAAAAGAGATGGCATTTAAAATAAATAATTACTTTTTAGGCTTCGGTTGTTTCTTCTTTTTTAACCCCGCCTTTTATTTCAAAATGTATTTTGGAATTTTCTTTATCAAGGGCGGCAATTAAAAGATCACCGGTTTTTATATTCATATTCAAAATTTCTTCTGCTAAAGGATCTTCCAAATATTTTTGAATAGCCCTGTGCAAAGGCCTTGCACCAAACTGAGCATCATAGCCCTTGTCAGAAATAAATTTTTTCGCTTCTTCAGTTAACTCTAAACTTAATCCCAAATTATGCAGGCGCTTAGTTACACCTTTCATCAGGATATCAATGATAGAGAAAATATTCTCTTCTGTTAAATGATTAAATATTACCACATCATCTATCCTGTTTAAAAACTCCGGGCTAAAAGTTCTCTTCAATGCTTTTTCAATTACCGCTTTATTATTTTCATCTGCATTTTGTACACGGTTGGCTGTTTGAAAACCAACTCCCTCACCAAAATCTTTCAACTGGCGGGCACCAATATTTGATGTCATGATGATGGTAGTATTCTTAAAATCAATTTTTCTTCCCAAACCATCCGTCAAAATTCCATCATCTAAAACCTGTAATAAAATATTATAAATATCGGGGTGCGCTTTTTCAATTTCATCCAACAGGATAACAGAATATGGTTTACGTCTAACCTTTTCTGTTAACTGTCCGCCTTCCTCGTATCCAACATATCCCGGAGGTGCGCCAATTAAACGGCTCACGGTAAATTTTTCCATGTACTCACTCATGTCAATGCGTATCAATGCATCATCACTGTCAAACATGTACCTGGCAAGAGCCCTGGCCAATTCTGTTTTACCAACACCGGTTGGCCCAAGAAAAATAAATGAACCTATTGGTTTTTTGGGATCCTTCAACCCTACCCTGTTGCGCTGAATTGCTTTTACAACTTTTTGTATCGCCTCATCCTGTCCTACAACAGCAGATGTAAGATCGGTAGCCATCTTTCTTAGCTTTTCAGTTTCTGCCTGAACCATACGTTTTACAGGAATGCCGGTCATCATGCTTACTACTTCAGCAATGGCTTCTTCATCAATCGGGAAACGCTTGTTCTTGCTTTCTTCTTCCCAATCTATTTTTGCTTTTTCCAATTCTTCCTGTAATCTTTTTTCAGTATCACGCAATGATGCAGCCTCTTCAAAACGCTGACTTTTTACAACTTTATTTTTTTCAAGTTTGATGTCTTCTATCTTTTTCTCAAGCGCTAAAACTTCTTCCGGAACATTAATGTTTTTTAAATGTACTCTTGCACCAACTTCATCTAAAACATCAATTGCTTTATCAGGCAATAATCTATCAGTCATGTAACGGTCACTTAATTTTACGCAGGCTTCAATAGCCTCATCGGTATAAGTTACATTGTGATAATCTTCGTATTTGCTTTTGATGTTTGTAAGTATCTGTATTGTTTCATCAACACTAGGCTGCTCGATCATCACCTTTTGAAAACGACGATCCAGTGCGCCATCTTTTTCAATATACATTCTGTACTCATCTAATGTAGAGGCACCAATACATTGCAGCTCGCCTCGTGCCAATGCAGGTTTAAAAATGTTTGATGCATCTAAAGAACCACTTGCACCACCGGCACCAACAATAGTATGTATCTCATCAATAAATAAAATAACATCACGGTTTTTTTCAAGCTCATTCATGATGGCTTTCATTCTTTCTTCAAACTGGCCACGATATTTTGTTCCTGCAACAAGAGCTGCAAGATCAAGTGACACAACTCTTTTATCAAACAATACACGGCTTACTTTTCTTTGAATGATGCGAAGCGCCAAACCTTCTACTATAGCGGTTTTACCAACACCGGGCTCACCAATTAATATCGGGTTATTCTTTTTACGACGACTTAATATTTGTGATACTCTTTCAATTTCTGTATCACGGCCAACGATAGGGTCAAGAGAATTCATCTCTGCCAAACGGGTGATATCTCTGCCAAAATTATCAAGCACAGGAGTCTTGGATTTTGGTTGGCTTGCCGATCCTTTTGTAGAACGCTGTTGTTGTGAATACGCTTTTTTTTCTTCGTCAAATTCTTCAGGATCATCATCCTGGAACTCGGCTTTAGGATCAGTTTTTACATATCCTAATTCATTTTTAAACATGTCATAGTCCACATCAAATTGATTTAAAATTTGTGTTGCAATATTTTCTTTGTTCTTAAGAATTGAGAGCATCAGATGCTCACTTTCCACCAGTGGGCTTTTGTTTGCCTTTGCCTCAAGCACTGTGATGCGTATCACTTTTTCGGCTTGCTTGGTAAGTGGTAATGAATTTATGTTTGCAATATTTTTTCCTGTTTTATCTTTTACTGCCAACTCAATTTCTTTTCTTAATTCGTACAGATCTACATTAAGCGATTTTAATATTTTTATCGCCGTGTTTTCTCCATCTCTGATTAAACCTAAAACAAGATGTTCGGTGCCAATAAAGTCATTGCCTAATCTAAGGGCTTCTTCCCTGCTGTATGATATGATCTCTTTAACCTGGGCTGAAAAATTATTATCCATTTTTTCTTTTTATTTAGCTATACAATAATAACGATTAATATTCACTGTTGGTTCTTAAAAACAATCCACATCATGTTGAAAAGCATGTAACAAAAGGTTAAAATTTAAAGAGCAATTTTGTTCAAAGTTTTTAAAAGATGATACATTTGCCGTAGAGATAGCCACCTGAATATTACAAATGTCGGGAATTCATTTCCCCGTTTATCAAATAAATTTTTACTGCGATTGTTTAAAGAACCTGTAACGTATGAAAGTCAAAATTAATACCAAAGAGAAATTTCATGTTATTACATCCGAAGACAATGTTCTTACTGCTAATATGACAGAAGAGTTGGCTCAAATGTTGCTTCCATACCTCAAAAGTGAAATTAAAAATGTTGTTTTAAAATTAGGAATGGTAAATAAAATTGACAAAAGTGTTGCAGAAACTATTTTAAATCTTCAGCAAACATTTTATGATAACAACATCTCTTTCGTAATTTGTGAACTGCAAAAACCGGTGGAGGATTTTTTAGATCAACTTGAATTATTAGATGTACTAAATGTTACCAATACAGAAAGTGAAGCATGGGATATTGTACAAATGGAAGAAATAGAAAGAGAGTATATGGATTAATGATGCGAAGTGGGTTGAAGTTTTTTCTCCCCTTGAAAAATTGACAAATCAGAAATCAAAAAAATTTAAATGCTTGCCGTAACTATTTTAGGAAACAATTCTGCAATACCTGCATTTAACCGGCACCCTACTGCCCAGGTTGTGCAAAATGCCGAAGAAAGTTTTTTAGTTGATTGCGGAGAAGGTACGCAAATGCAGATGATACAATATAAAATACGCAGCAGCAAAATCAATCATATTTTTATATCACATCTTCATGGCGATCATTATTTTGGTTTGATAGGATTGCTTACCAGCATGGGTTTGCTCGGTCGCAAACATGAGCTGCATCTTTACGCACCGGAAATTTTAAAAACAATTATTGATCTGCAGTTAGAAGTTGCCAGTGCTCATCTTCCATTTGAATTGCATTTTCATCCTCTTACAAATGATGGTGTGATATTAGAAGATAAAAAAATAATTGTAGAATGTTTTAAAGTAAAACATCGCATCGAATGCCGCGGATTTTTATTCAGAGAAAAAAAGAATCTTAGAAAAATAGAAGTTGAAGAAGTAAAAAAATATAATATTCCATCATCGTTTTTTGATCGCCTGCACATGGGTGAAGATTTTATTACAGAAAATAATACCGTTATAAAAAATGAATTACTCACCTCTACAGTAGCTCCGCCAAAAACATTTGCGTATTGCACAGACACTGTTTATAATGAGGACTTAATTGAGAAAATAAAAAACGTTGACCTTCTTTATCATGAAGCAACTTACCTGCATGCATTACAGCAAAAAGCCGCAAGCCGCTTCCATTGCACCTCAATAGAAGCCGCCACTATTGCAAAAAAAGCCGGCGTAAAAAAATTATTGCTCGGGCACTTTTCATCCATGTATGAATCGCTTGAAGATTTTAAAACAGAAGCCTGTTCAGTTTTTGAAAATACTGAATTAGCGCTGGAAGGGATTTGCTATGCAGTATAATTAATTCCACATTTCCCAAAGCTAAAAAATAAAAAACACTTTATTTTTCTAAGCAACTTTTTGTCTTCTTCTCTTGCCTTATAACTTAGTCATGATAGTATTAATAAGACTACATTTGAATTCAAAAATTTTAAACCCTTAATTAAAATGATGAGTAAATCAACGATTGCTAAAAAACATTTCTCTATTTAGCTTCTCGCACATTTTGCATTTCTGTTTATTTTCATCTTACCAAACAATGTTTCTGCGCAGGCAAACATTGTTACAGGAAAAGTATCAAACCAAACTGGAGAACCACTATCAGGAGTTTCAGTATTGGTTAAGGGCATCTCCAAAGGAACTGCAACTGATGCCTCTGGAAATTTTTCATTATCTGTAACAAACCCAAATTCTACTTTAATTATTTCTGCGCTGGGGTATGAAGGCAAAGAAATTAATTTAGAAGGACGCACTTCTGTTACAATAGATTTATCGCCTGCAACAAAACAACTTGACCAGGTGGTAATAGTTGGATATGGCGCACAAAGAAAAATTGATATTACAGGTTCCGTATCGCAGGTAAAAGGAGAAGAAATTTCAAAACAATCAGGATGTAAAAATGAAATTGTTTATTGATGGATTGATGAGGAAGATGACCCTTGATGAAAAGATTGGGCAATTGAATTTGGTTACAATTGGCGTAGATGTTACGGGCCCGGTTTTAAGTAAAGATGTTGAACAAAATATAAAAAGAGGAAATGTAGGAGCCGTATTAAATACGCATGGCCCGGCCGCTGTACGCAAACTACAAGACTTAGCAGTAAAAGAAACAAGGTTGGGTATTCCATTATTTTTTGGGCTTGATGTGATTCATGGTCATACAACAATTTTTCCTATACCATTAGGGTTAGCATCAAGCTGGGATATGAATTTAATTGAGCGCACTGCAAGAATTGCAGCCCAGGAATCTGCGGCTGATGGATTAAACTGGACATTTAGCCCCATGGTAGATATTGCACGTGACCCACGCTGGGGAAGAATCTCAGAAGGTGCAGGAGAAGATCCTTATTTAGGTTCGCTGATAGCAAAAGCAATGGTGAGAGGTTACCAGGGAAATAATCTTAAAGATCAAACTTCGATTATGGCTTGTGTAAAACATTATGCTTTGTATGGCGCTGCCGAAGGTGGCAGGGATTATAATACTGTGGACATGAGTAAAATAAAAATGTATGAATATTATCTTCCTCCTTATAAAGCAGCTGTAGATGCAGGCGTTGGAAGTATCATGAGTTCGTTTAATGAAGTAGATGCTATTCCTGCAACAGGAAACAGGTGGTTGCTAACGGATGTGTTGCGCAAACAATGGGGCTTTAAAGGTTTTTTGGTCACAGACTATACAGCAATAAATGAAATGACCGAACACGGCATGGGAAACCAGCAAAAAGTAACTGAGCTTGCTTTAAAAGCTGGTGTTGATATGGATATGGTTAGCGAAGCATTCACAACCAACTTAAAAAAATTATTAGCAGAAAAAAAAGTTACACAAAATGATATTGATGTTGCCTGCAGAAGAATTTTAGAAGCCAAATATAAATTAGGGATGTTTGCTAATCCATACAAAAACCTGCAGGATCCAAATGCAAAGGATCAGATTTTTACAACTTCCAGTCGTGAGTTTTCTAAAAAAGCAGCAGAGCAATCTTTTGTTCTTTTGAAAAATGAAAATAATATTCTTCCACTAAAAAAATCAGGAACGATTGCATTGATCGGGCCTTTTGCAAATAATAAAAAAGATATTATTGGCCCTCATGGTGCAGCAAGTGATGAAAAGAATAATATTAGTGTGATGGAAGGATTTAAAAAGATACAGGGCATTAATATCCTGTATGCAAAGGGCGCAAACATTGTTGATGATTCATTATTCCTGAAGGAACTAAATGCCAATGGAGGAAATATAAAAATAGAAAAAGAATTTCCACAACAATTAATTGAAGAAGCAATAGCCACTGCTAATAAAGCGGATGTTGTTGTGGTGGTTTTAGGAGAATCACAAGGCATGAGTGGTGAGGCTGCAAGCCGCAGTGATATTGGCTTACCGGCGAGTCAACAAAATTTATTAAAAGCTTTGGTAAAAACAGGAAAACCTGTAGTTTTAGTTTTAATGAATGGAAGGCCATTAACCCTGGATTGGGAAAGTAAAAATGTAAATGGGATTCTGGAAACATGGTTTGGCGGCACAGAAACAGGAGATGCAATTACAGATGTTTTATTTGGCAATGCAAATCCATCAGGAAAAATTACAGTTTCATTTCCTTATAACGCAGGGCAAATTCCTGTTTATTATAATCATAAAAATACGTGGCGTCCATACAAAGGAGATGTTTTATTTAAATATACTTCCCGCTACCTCGATGTTTCGAACGATGCATTATATCCATTTGGTTTCGGATTAAGCTATACCACTTTTTCTTATGGCGATGTAAAAATTAGTTCTTATAATCCAAAAGGAAATCAATCCATAACAGCAACAGTAAAGATTACCAACACAGGAAAATATGCAGGAGAAGAAATTGTACAACTTTATATCAGTGATCCTGTAGCAAGTGTTACAAGATCAGTAAAAGATCTGAAAGGATTTAAAAAAATAATGCTACAGCCTGGAGGAAGTAAAGATGTAACTTTTACCATTACAACAGAAGACCTTAAGTTCTATAATACAGCACTGCAGCATGTTTGGGAGTCCGGAGAATTCATTATCCAGGTCGGAACAAATTCGCAGGATGTAAAATCACAAAAAATAAATTGGATGAAATAAATTATTTATCCTTTAAAATCATGCGATAAATAATGCTTCACTTTTTTATGAAGGTCTTTGCTTAATGGAACCAATGGAAGCCGCAAAACATTTTCTATAATTCCCAGTTCTGCTAAAAATGCTTTTACCCCGGCAGGATTATTTTCAGCAAATAAAAGATCATTTCCTTCCAAACATTTATAGTGCAATGGTCTTGCTTTATTAAGATCATCATGCAATGCAAGTCTTACCATTTCAGAAAACTCTTTAGGGAAACAATTTGCCGCAACGCTTATCACGCCATCCATTCCACATGCTATCAATGGAAGTGTAAGATGATCGTCGCCACTCACAACTAAAAATCTTTCGGGCCTGTCTTTTAAAATATGCATGCATTGTATCATGTTGCCGCTGGCTTCTTTTATTCCCCAAACATTTTCAACTTCATCTGCTAAGCGTAAAGTTGTTGCTGCTGTAATGTTGCTTCCTGTTCTGCCCGGCACATTGTATAATATTACAGGCTTTGGAGAAGCTTCGGACAAAGCTTTATAATGAAGAAAAATTCCTTCCTGTGATGGCTTACTATAGTATGGGCTTGCGCTTAATACAGCAACAGCTTTATCCAAAGGATAAGTCTCTAAATTTTTACAAACATCTTTTGTATTGTTGCCGCCAATGCCCACTACTACAGGCACACGGTCATTTACCACATCGTAAGTAAAATAAATTATAGCAATTTTTTCTTCTTCAGTTAATGTTGGTGTTTCACCTGTAGTACCAAGGGTTACAAGATATTCGCAACCATTATTAATATCATAATTAATAAGCTTCTCTAAAGCATTAAAATCAATTTCTAAATTTTCTTTAAAAGGCGTTACCAATGCTACACCGGTTCCTTTTAAAACATTTCTTAAAGACATAAAATTATTTATGATTTGATATTTGATTGCTTATTGCCTGTCGTCAATTGATTCACTCTCATCCCAGAAACCCATCTTCCCAAATTTTTCTATGCGCTGTTTTATTCTTTCTTCTGCGGGTATATTTTTTAATTCTTTTATAACCGGTTTTAAATATTCTTTTAAATGTTGTGCTGCTTCATCATAATTCCAATGTGCACCACCCAAAGGCTCCTCAATAATTCCATCCACTAAACCAAACTTCAACATATTATCTGCAGTTAATTTTAGTTGTTCTGCAGCTACTTCTTTCTTTTCCCAACTGCGCCAAAGAATGGTGCTGCAATTCTCCGGTGAAATAACAGTGTACCAACTATTTTCTAACATAAAAACTCTGTCGCCTACGCCAATGCCCAAAGCCCCGCCACTGGCGCCTTCACCAATGATCACACAAATAACCGGAACTTTTAACCGGATCATTTCATAAATATTACGGGCAATGGCTTCCCCTTGTCCACGTTCTTCTGCTTCCAGCCCAGGATAGGCGCCCGGTGTATCTATCAATGTAATAATTGGTTTATTAAATTTTTCTGCCAACCGCATTAAGCGCAATGCTTTTCTATACCCTTCAGGATTTGCCATACCAAAATTTCTATACTGGCGCATCTTGGTATTAGTACCTTTTTGCTGACCAATTATCATTATGGTTTCGCCATCAAGTTGAGCAAACCCACCTACCATTGCCTTATCATCTTTTACATTTCTGTCGCCATGCAATTCAACAAAATTGGTACACATCTTATCAATATATTCCAATGTGTAGGGCCTGTCGGGATGACGGCTCAACTGAACTTTTTGCCATGGCGTAAGATGTTCAGTAATCTCTTTTCGTTTTACAAGAATGCTATCTTCCAATTGCTTTATAAGAGGCTCATAATCCATCTTAGGATTTTTAGATGCCTGCCTTTGGTTATCCTCTATATGCTCATACAGTTCCTTAATGGGTTGTTCAAATTCCAGGAATTGTCTTTTAAAAACTTCTGCCATAATTAAATATGAAAATGCAATTTACAATTTATGAGCAAAGTAATACACCAATCAATGTAAGTGATAAAAATAAATTTGATTTTTTTTTGAATAGTGATGAAATAAGAACTTAAGTTTTGCTATCTTTGCGCTCCCGAAATTGAAAACATTGAGGGGAATTACGGGTTGGTAGTTCAGTTGGTTAGAATGCCGCCCTGTCACGGCGGAGGTCGCGGGTTCGAGTCCCGTCCAGCCCGCAGAGTAACTACTCAAACACTTTCAAAAGTCTGTAAAATGTAGATTTTACGGGCTTTTTTGTTTTAATATCTTTGTAGTTATTGATCCTTTTGCCACAGGCATATAATATAGTACTGTCATCAGCCTTACCAAAAAAATTCCGTATTATCCTTACAACCTGTCTTCCCGATCTCAATTGTAATCTTCCTGTCCTGGGCATGGACGCTGCTAAAAATAATTAATAAAGCAATGAATGTTTTAATGATCGTAAGACAGAAGATTTGTCGCACGTTTTTTATTATGATGCAGATCCTCCATCAATTACATACGACGATTGTTTTAATATACCCGCAATTCTCTCAGGTCGATCTGTCGCAAATAAATTTTCGGCAACTTTCATTGTAAACTGCATACAGGGATATACGCAATTTTTTGTTTAACAGTTTTAGCTAAACGGCCATCAATTAAAAATAAAGTTAACTGCGTTATTGACAAGAAAAGAAGTGTGCCCTAATTCTTCAACAATTTCTTTTACCGCCTTTTCAATTTCAGCATCATTTGTAATATCACACCGGACAAAGTGAACATATCGCTGCATCCATAATGCATCGTCATTTAGCTGTAATGACATAACATCTATAATTCCTCTTTACTGCCGGAGAAAAAAAAATTATATAAAAAATAAAACCTTTGCAGGTAATTTTTAAATATTAACTTCAAAATTACTTATGAAGATAAAAATTATAATCACCGGAGGAACCTTTGATAAAGAATATAACGAGATCACCGGTCAACTTTTCTTTAAGGATACCCATCTTCCGGAAATGTTGCGGCTGGGCAGATGCATGACAAAAATAAATATTGAAACTGCAATGATGATGGACAGCCTGGAGATGACCGATGTAGACCGCGACAAAATTTTATTGCATTGCAAAAATGCAAAAGAAAATTACATCGTTATCACACACGGCACTGATACCATGCCGGAAACGGCAAAATATCTTTCAGGAAAGATTACCGGCAAAACAATTGTGCTTACCGGCGCAATGGTCCCTTATAAATTTGGAAGTTCTGACGGGTTGTTTAATTTAGGAAGCGCACTCGCATTTGTACAAACACTAACGCCCGGAGTATACATCGTAATGAATGGAAAATATTTTCACGCAGATGAGGTAAGGAAAAATAAAAAGAAGGGAGTGTTTGAAAATATAAATCCTGATCCCGAATAAAATTATTCTCTACAATTATCTTCCAAAATCATCCTGCAATCTTACAATGTCATCCTCATCACTTGGATTTTGCAAATCGGTATGCTGCCATATCTCCGCTATTATTCCCCAATTGTCAAGTCCAATAAGACGATGACGTTCCCCCTGTTTCAACTTGATAATATCTCCGTTTTGCAACACGTGTTTTTTGTTCTCCACATCATTATCACTTGTAACAACTGCAACAGGGCCTTCAAGGCATTTCCATATTTCTGCACGGCGAAAATGATATTGCCAGCTCAGTCTTTTTAGCGGCGCTACCAATAATATTTTAGGGCTTATTTTTTCAGTGATCTTTAATTCATCAATATTCTCTTCCTGAAAATAACGACTAATAAACTTTAACGCATCAGCTTCATCAATTACATAAAATCCTCCCCAGGGGCGGTTGTCATCTTTATTTACAATTGTAAACCCTTGCTGCTGCAGCATTTCAGCAACCCTTTGGAAGACGGAATTTTTATCGGTCATAATTTATAAATTAATAAATGATCATTTTATTTGAAGAGGAACAGTAAATTTTAAAACTTCCAATTTAATAAATTCTCTAAAGTAATATTAAAAGGATTATAAACAGATCCATAATAAAAATATTCTTAAATAATTCTGATAAACCAGTGCGAACAAAGGAACGATGCAGCAACAATCCAACAGATATCTCTCACCTATTTTTTACCTGGTTTAAATAATTCTATCCAAAAAGTACTTACCAAGGCAACAATAACGCAGATTATTAAATAAGAAAACGAAAGCGTTCCAAGCCGAAAAAGTTGCCTGGCAAAAGGGAAATATAATAAGGATAAAATAAAAAGAAAAGTAATGCCTGTTATCAGTGGCACAAGATAATTTTTATAGCGAATGGTATAAAAAATTGAATACTTAAAAGAACGATTAATAAATGTCAGAAAAATATTACAGAACAAAAGTGTAATAAATATTGATGTGCGAACGATTGATTCATCAGCCTGATGCTGCATAAAATAATAGCCAGCACCAAGACATCCTGCTGTTATCATCAAGCCTTGTGCAATACTTGTTCTTAATTGTTTGGCTGATAGAAATGTTGCTAAAGGTGGCCGCGGCGGACGGGACATAGTACCCGGTTCCATCGGTTCGTTTTCATAAATGATGGAGCAGGTTGGCCCCATTATCAGTTCTAAAAATATCACATGCACAGGCGAAAAAATATCAGTGAACTTCCATAAAAAAAGTAAAGGCAATGTTACAATTAAAATAATAGGAATATGAATGGAAACGATGTACTGTATTGCTTTCTTAAGGTTATCGTAAATTTTTCTGCCGAGGGCAACAGCATCAGTCATGTGCCCAAGATCATCATCAGTGAGTATAAGAGATGCAGCATTTTTTGCTACTTCGCTGCCTCGCTTTCCCATCGCTATTCCAATGTGAGCAGCCTTTAATGCAGGTGCATCATTTACTCCATCGCCTGTCATTGCCACTACTTCGCCATTTTCTTTTAATGCATCTATAACTTTTAATTTTGCCTCAGGAAACATTCTTGCAAAAATGTTTATCTCTTTTACTTTTTGTTTTAATTCTTCTGTTGACAGGTGTAAAATTTCTTCGCCAGTTAGCACTTTTGTGCTGTTGTCTAATTTTATTTGCTGTGCAATTGCAATCGCAGTTTCTGCATAATCACCGGTTATCATTTTTACACTTATTCCTGCATCATGAAATGTTTTAATTGTTTCTGCAATATTAGGTTTAGGCGGATCCTGGAAAGCGATCAATCCTAAAAACTCAAAAACAAACTCTTCCTGCGATACCGGCCAATGTTTTTCTTTCCAAACACCTTTGCCAACACCAAGCACACGATATCCCTGTTTAGCATACGACAGCGACTGTTCTTCAACATGTTTTAATTCAGCAACAGATAAATTACTTCGCTTCAAAATGGCTTCCGGCGCACCTTTGGCGGCAATGATCATCTCTCCCTGTTCATTCTTAAAAATATGCGTCATCATTGGCGGCTTGCCACCGATAGGATATTCATGCACCTGTTTAAATTGTGTGCGCTTATCTGTTGCTGCAGTTTTTTGATACAATTCATGAATAGTTTTTTCCATGGGATCAAATGGATTTGTTTCACTCGACCACATTGCATACTCAACAAGCATTGCCGGAATTGTTTTTACATCATTACACTGAACAGACATTTTAGTAGCAGCATCATATAAATATTCTATGCTCATTTTGTTTTGCGTAAGTGTGCCCGTTTTATCAGCACATATTACTGTTGCAGAGCCAAGCGTTTCCACATACTGCGGCTGTTTTACAATAATATTATTTTGCAATAAACGAAAAGCTCCCAATGCCTGGAAGGTTGCAAAGGCAACAGGAATTTCTTCAGGAAGAATGCTCATAGCAAGCGTTAAACCCTGCAGGAAAGATTTGACAAGATCTGCGGATTGATAATAATTATAACCAACCACTATTAAAAATGCAATGGCGCCGATCCAAACCATGATACGAACAAAAGAACGGATCTGGTTTTGAAGCGGTGTTTTAACTACTGTAATTTCTTTTAGTGATAACCCGATTTTACCGAACATGGTTTTGTTGCCAACGCCACTAACTCTTACAATTGCACTGCCACTGGTTACCAGGGTACCTTTATAAACGCTGCTGCTATCCGCTGCCGTTTTATTTACCGGGTATGATTCGCCGGTGAGTATTGATTCATTTATTGAAAGATCATTGGCCGAAATTAGTAATCCGTCTGCGGCAATTATTTCACCTTCTTCTAATTGCAAAATATCATCTACCACAATTTCTTCTGCAGGTATTTGACTGGCAATTCCATTGCGTATTACATTTGATCGTGGTGCTGATAATTTTCTTAATGCATGTATCGCATTTTGGCTCCGGTACTCCTGGTATAAAGAAATGGCAGCAACAATAAAAATAGATACTAGCATAATAATGCCTTCCATATGCTGGCCAACAATAAAATATATTACACATGCAGCCAGCAACAGGATGAACATTGGCTCAAGAACTACCCCTTTCAATACATACCAGAATACACGGTCCTCCTGTATTTCAATACTGTTATTGCCATGCAGGTTTCTTGATAGCGAAACATCATTATCTGATAAGCCTTTTATTTTATTTTGATTTTCGATCATGCAAAGAGAACAAAACTCAATTGTAATACAGGTTTTTTAAAATTAATTTTCGATTAAAACAATCTGTCCATATTCATTTAATAGATCTTCATCTATAAATTCAACATCACCACCATTTTCAAAAACTTTTTCAATAATTTTATCCACCTCATCCTTTATGTAAAATGGCTTGCCCATTAAATAATCTTTGTTATAAAGCAATTGATCTTTGGGTTGCGTTTTTGGTGTCAGATATTTTGTTTCGATAATAAGCAGCTTACCATTATTTCGTGTTGCTATATTCCAAACATTATCAATGCCAACAGACAGTTTATGTTCTTCATTTGCTTTTTTGATCCTGTTTAACAGGTATATCTGTTTAAGATTTTTCCAATTAAGTTCATAAGGCAAAATTATGTTTCGTATTGCAGCAGGATCTGTTATTTCTCTGCTTAATTCAATATGCTGAATTACATCTTTTTTATTTGTAGTTATTTTTTTAAACAATTCCATTTCGTTTTTCGCACTCAAAATAAATATAGGCAGCGGATATGCTTTTAAAATAATTGAAAGACCATGATCCATTTCTTCTAAGAAATTAGTTACGCCGGTGTTATTTGAAATATTAGATTTTATTAAATCAAATCCGGAACAATTACCTACATACATTTTTGAGCTATCAGCATTCAATAGCATAACCAGATATTTGGGAGTTTGTTTCTTGGTTAATATTATGTCCCGCATTTCGAATGAATCATCAATCACAATTTTTTGTTTTACTTCAATATCTAAATAGTAAACTTTTTCAATCACCGGTGACACAAATATTGCAATGCTTTTTTTATGAGAACTGTAATTAAGATTCCGGATAACATTTTTTATTTTAAGTATCACCGGCACTGCATTTTCTGCCGCATAATTATTTAATAATTCCTGCTCAATTTTTTTTAGTATGAGCATTAAACTATATTCCAATTGCCTTTTTTTTATAATGACGGGCTGAAAAGGAAGAATAATGGAAACAGCAGGAAGATATTGTATGTTCCCAATAACCTGGCACTGCTGAAACGCAATATCGGGTTTCATAATATTATTTTGAATAAAGATATTTTTTAAAATAACTTCAATAAATGATAATTGTCATTGGAAGTAATGACTGTTGTCAATCAATTTTTATTTATGACAAAAGAATCTTTTAAAATCGACGGTGAAGCGCTGCTTAAAAAAGTAAAAGATCTGATTGAGGAAGGCAACATAAGGAGAATTACCATTCATGACAAGGATGGAAAAGAACTGATGAATTTTCCTTTAACGATTGGAGTTGTGGGAACCTTGTTTGCTCCTGTGCTTGCTGCTATTGGTGCTTTGGCAGCATTGATCGGTGAATGCACTATTACGGTAGAAAAAGAAGATAAGGATGATGCGGTCTGAAAACTATTTTCAGGCGGTGATCTTTATAAGTTATAAAACCGTTCAGCATTTTTAAAGTAGACTTTCTCCCTTGCCTCTGCTGATAAAAAAGAATCTATTACAGTTTTATATGTGTTCCATGTTTTAGTATAAGTTCCTGCAAGAAGTGATACAGGCCAATCTCCTCCCATCATACAACGGTCTTCACCAAAATATTTAAAAGCAAATTCAATGTATGGTTTAATATCATCTGCTGACCAATTTTGTTTTTTTGTTGTTGTCCCCAAGCCTGATATCTTAACATAAAAATTTTTATGCCTTGCGGCTTCCGCCATTAACTCACCCCAGACACCAAATTTTTCATTGGCAGAAATTGGTGGTTGATTCATGTGATCGAAAACCATTTTCAGATCAGGGATTTTTTCTGCAACTGCCAATGCAGTTTCAATATGATCTGGTAAAACTCCCACAATGTCATACGTAAGATCATTGTTGGACAAGAGTTCCAGGCTTTCTAAAACCTCGTTTTGCAAAAGCCAATTGGCATCCGCTTCATCATGTATCAAATGCCTTACTCCTTTAAAAAATTTATTCAGGATATATTTTTCATTCAATATCTTTTTTGATAATTCACTATCCATTAAAGGCAGCCATCCCACAACACCTTTTATCCATTCATTTTTTTTTGCCACTTCAAGCATCCAGTCAGTGTCTTCAAAATTATTTGCAGACTGTACCAACACTCCGCCTGTAATTCCGATCTGCTTTTTCTCTTCTTCAATTTCCTCAATATAATATGTTCGGTTTAAAATAGACGTGTCATTTTTTAACCATTGGTATTCTGCTCTGGAAAAATTCCAACAATGAATATGCGTATCAATAATGTTGTGAGACATTCTTTAGTGAAAAATTATTCTTTAATTGAGTTTCTGCTATGTTTCTATTCAACAACAACATTCTCTGTAACGCTATCATCTTTCATAAGTGGCTTTTGTACGTTTTTAAAGTTGTTGCTTTTAATAGTAATTCCTTTTGTATCCTTTCCTTTTAATTGCAAAAAAACATCAGTGTTTTTTATAGGATTGCAATTATAAACAAACACATCCTGCACATTATTCATATCCATCAAAGGCTTGTCTCCAATAGGTTTCATTGTTTTTACATTATCTATAGTTAAACCGCTCACATTCTCAGCAACCAATGCTGATCCCTCTGTTGTTGTAATGGTAACATTATGAAATTCGATATTCTTTGCTTCTTTAATTGTTACTCCCCGCTGAGCATCAAATTGAATATCATTGAACGTTATATTTTCAACAGGCATTTCTTCAAGCCCGTTGATAAAAATGGCATCTTTTGTTTGCCCTGTAATATTGCTAAGATGAATGTTCCTAAACTTTGGTGTGCGTTCTGAAACAGGCTCAGGTGCTGCTTTTGTATATTTCATATCTAACACCACTGCCTGTTCTTTTATATTTTTCATTATTATATTACTCACTCTAACTTCTTCAACAATTCCTCCGCGGCCTCTTGCTGTTTTAATTCTTATGCCCCTGTCAGTTCCATCAAACACACAATTGCTGATCGTTATTTTTCTTACATCGCCACTCATTTCGCTACCGATAACTACGCCTCCATGTCCTGACAACATGGTGCAATTTGTTATCGTATAATTTTCTGCAGGTACAGCTAATTTTCTTCCATCAATATCTTTCCCTGATTTGATCGTGATACAATCATCCCCAACGCTTATGTGGCAATTATTAATGTGCACATACTTACAACTCTCAGGATTTATTCCATCCGTGTTGGGAGATTTTGGATTAGCGATCGTTACGCCGGTAACAGTAACATTCTCGCAAAATTCAGGATTGACAGTCCAGAAAGGTGAGTTGATAATTGTGATACCTTCTACCAAAACATTTTTACAAAACATTGGTTGTATAAACGGCGGACGAAGAAATCCACGATCGAATGTTGAAGGCTCTCCAGGCCTTATTGCATCTTTATTATTTTTTGCAAACTCATCCTGCCATTTAGTTCTTTCGGTATTATTTTTATCCATCAGTTTATACAACATAGCCCACCATTTTTGTCCATTGCCCATTAATAATCCCTCTTCCTGTTATTGTTATGTTCTCGGCTTTGTATGCATAAAATAGCGGGGAAAAACTATTAACCGTTGTACCTTCGAACCTGCTGGGAACCATAGGCAGATAGTCATCAAAATTATCGCTGAAATGTAGCTCTGCACCTGCGTCTATAAAAATAGTGATGTTGCTTTTTAAATGAATCGGGCCTGTTAAATATTTTCCTGCAGGAAAATAAATTGTACCGCCTCCTTCTTTTGACGCTGCATTAATCGCATCTGAGATTGCTTTTGTACAAATTTTACTGCTATCGTTTTTTGCTCCATAAGTCAGCACATTATAATATTGTTGTGCATGAGAAATAAATGAGAAGCAACAAATCAAAATGGTCATTAAAAGTCCCTTGATAGAATTCATTTTATTTTTTTTAGAGATAATTTAAATAAGATGGTTTTAATTCATTCCTCCCTAGTAAGTAATTTTATTATTTGAGTAAACTATAAACTAAAAATACGCTACAATCGCAACAAAAAGTGATAAGTAAATATTTGTACGATTACTCAAATTAATTTTGTTCTCTTTGTAAAATGATAACCGGCGCAAACAAAATTGTTATAAAAGGTAAACCAATTGATGAGCAAACACGTTGTGTTCATTATCATTCGCCACTGGATATCATTGCCATAAAATTTAAGTGTTGTAATGATTATTATCCCTGCTATTATTGTCATGAAGAACAAACAAATCATCACGTAGAAGTATGGAAGAAAGATGAACAGAATACCAAAGCCATCCTATGCGGAATATGCAAAAGTGAAATGACCATTCGGCAGTATTTAAATTGTAATGATCAATGCCTTTTCTGCGGAAGCAAATTCAATCCAAATTGCTCTAATCATTATCATTTTTATTTTGAAATATGAGATATATCAGGAACGCTGCATAGCAGATGTTAAAGAAGTGTAAATACTCCCAAAAAACCTCATTTGTTAAAGCGCTTTAACTCCCTGTAACCCTTTATCGGCGTATATTTGCTGTATGCAATTAAGGTAATGCTAACCCCTAATTTTAACTGCTAAGATATCCGTTTTCTAACTACATATCCAAAGGTCAAAAACACTATCGAGGGATTTTTTTCAGGATTTTATATTTGCTAATTTAATAAAAATTCACTGAATGAATAAGTCAATGCTCAGAAAATTTTATCTTTTACTTACATCTGTTTTTATATTTCTTATCCATTTATTATTTGTTTTTGCAAGGGTAAAACCCAACAGCGGAATGCTGCGTAATACAACCGTAAATTCTATAAATAAAAAATCTTCTGTAGACCCTGGCCATCCTGTATCAATAGATCAACCTAATATTTTCGATAGTCTTAAATTAGGAACATTAGGGCTAAGCAGGCAGGCATTTGATTGTGCCCTGAAAGGTTTTAATTATCTTTTATCAAAAGGAAAGATAGTTAACAACTCTGTTATTTCAATTGTTGATTTTAGCCAAACTTCCAACAAAAAAAGATTGTTTATTCTCGATCTTAAAAATTACAAGATATTATTTAATACCTATGTTGCCCATGGCCAAAATTCAGGTAAAGAGTTTGCCGGTAATTTTTCAAACGCACCTGAAAGTTTAGAAAGCAGTCCCGGTTTTTATGTAACTAAAGAAACTTATTACGGAGCCAAAGGATATTCCCTAAAACTTGAAGGTGAAGAAGAGGGAATTAATGATAACGCTTTAAGCCGTGGAATTGTAATGCACGCCGCAGCCTATGTAAATGCTGCATTAGCACAAAGCCGCGGATTTATTGGTAGAAGCTGGGGTTGCCCTGCGGTACCGCCTGAATTGCACCAGGCAATAATTAATAAAATAAAGAACGGCACTTGTTTATTTCTTTATACACCAGATAAAAATTATATCTCCAGCTCAAGAATACTAAAAGAGACTGCCTAATAAAAACCTAAAGGGCCCCGGAAACAGGGCTTTTTTATTTTTGTAATTTTAAACCTTCTCATTTTTTTTATTGCAATACTTTTAAATTTTCTCCTCAATATAATGGTAAGAGATTCGGCATCACTATCTTTATCAATTAATATTTTATTATGCTTAAAGTTGGTGTTTTTGGTGTAGGCCATTTAGGAAAATTTCATCTCAATAACTGGAAGGAAATCAGTGATGTGGAAGTTGTTGGCTTTTATGATCCTTCTGATGAAACTGCTGCAGCAGTTTCTCAGCAATACCAATTAAAAAGATTTACAAGCATTAATAAATTAATTGATGCCTGCGATGTTGCAGATATTGTAGCGCCCACTACTTTTCATTATGCGCTTTGCAAAGCCGCTATTTTAAAAAGCAAACATGTATTTGTAGAAAAGCCACTGGCCAACACAATGGACGAGGCGAAAGAATTATTGAAGCTGGCAAAGGAAGCAAATATCAAATTCCAGGTGGGGCATGTTGAACGTTTTAATCCTGCATTTTTGGCCTTAAAAGATCAGGAGTTAGCACCCATGTTCATTGAAGTGCATCGCCTTGCACAATTTAATCCACGGGGTACTGATGTGAGTGTGATACTGGATTTGATGATACACGACATTGATATTATTTTAAAATTGGTGAACAGTAATGTAAAAACAATGTCGGCCAATGGTGTGTCTGTAATGAGCGATACGCCTGATATTGCCAACGTAAGAATTGAATTTGATAATGGTTGTGTTGCCAATCTTACTTCGTCAAGAATAAGTATGAAGAAGATGCGTAAGATGCGGCTGTTTCAAAAAAATGCATACATCAGCATTGATTTTCTTGAAAAGAAAACCGAGATAACAAAGCTTAAAACCGCTGAAGATAAAAATGCATTTACGTTTGATGTTGAAACAAACAACGGCAAAAAAACAATCGCTTTTTATAGTCCTAAAATAGAAGATAAAAATGCGATCAAACTGGAACTGGAAAGTTTTAGAGATGCCATCATTAATAATACCAATACCGTTGTGAGCGATGTGGATGGATTTAGAGCGATGGAAGTGGCTCACCAGATTCTTGAAAAAATTGGAAAGAACAATCAATAATCCAAACCCCGCTTCATGCATTTTAATACGCAACAAAGTATCAAAAGAGTTCTCGATATTCTGATTGCAATTCTTGGAACAATAATTTTGCTGCCACTGATCTTACTTACCGCGATCATTCTAAAACTTTCTTCAAAGGGAGCTATATTTTTTTTACAGGAAAGAGTTGGTTATAATGAAAGATCGTTTTTGATCTGGAAGTTCAGGTCAATGAAAATTACCGCAGAAGAAACAGGGCCACAGCTTAGCAGCGATGAAGATAAAAGAGTAACTGCATGGGGGAAAATTATGCGCCGGTGGCGGCTTGATGAATTGCCACAGGTATGGAATGTTTTAAAAGGAGATATGAGTATTGTTGGGCCAAGACCTGAAAGAAAATTTTTTATAGACCAAATTGTAAAAACTCATCCTGAATATTTGACCCTGCTGAAAGTAAAGCCAGGACTGACAAGTATGGGAATGGTAAAATTTGGTTATGCAGAAAATGTGGAAGAGATGATCGAGAGAATGCAGTATGATCTTAGTTATGTTGAGAATGCTTCGTTGCTATTGGATATTAAAATAATGTTGCAAAGTATAAAAGTTGTTTTTGCAGGAAAAGGGAAATGAGGGTTTCTTAAATCAAAAAAACAAAATACGTTTACTAATTTCAAATATGCCGTCTCACCAAATTGATATTATTCCTTCTCACCAAATTAATAAAACGAAATGGGATGATTGTATTGACAGAAGCACAAACAATCTTATCTACGCTCACTCTTTTTATTTAGATCAGCTTGCAGACAACTGGAATGGAATAGTAGTTGATGATTATGATTGTGTAATGCCAGTGCCATGGAGAAAAAAATTTGGAATTAGATATTGTTATGATGTCCCCTTTATTCAGCAGTTAGGTTATTTTAATACCAAAAATATTGACCACAAAATATTAGTTGATGCTTTTTTTGATTTTATAAAATACGGTCACTACAATTTTAATTATAGTAACAATGCATTTGCTGATATGCCTAATGTAAAAACAACAACTAATTTTATTATTGATCTTATTGATAAAGAAACTGTCAACAATAATTTTTCAAAAAGTTTTACGCAGAGTTTACATAATGCCTCAGGATTTGATCTTTCATACGCAATTGCAACTCCGGCAGAAGCGATAGAAATGTACAGAGATCTTTATAGTAATGGTATAAAAAATGTTAGCAGTGGAGATTATAAAAATTTAATAACGTTAACTGAAATTTTATCGCCGCAAAACAAATGTGTTGCAAGAAAGATTATAAATAAAGACGGGCAAACCCTTTCAATAGTCTTGCTGCTAAAGGATAAAAGAAGATTGTATAATATTATAAATGCAACCAACAGCGAAGGCAGAAAAACTGAAGCCAATTATTTTTTATACGCACAAATATTTAATGAATTTTCAGGCGAGGGTTTATTGTTTGATCTTGAAGGATCTGAATTACCTGGCGTAAAAAAATTTTATAAAAAGCTCGGAGCAATTGATCAGCCTTATTCCCGGATGAAAATTAATAATCTTCCCTTCCCAATAAAATTAATGAAGCCTGGATGAGATTAAATTTTTTTATATAGAAGAGACACCTTTAAGTATTTGCTCTGCAATAAACATATCACCGGGTGTGGTTATCTTAATATTATTTTCATCTCCTTCTATTAAATTTACTTTTATCCCAAAAGCCTCTACCACACTTGCTTCATCAGTAAACTTTTCTTTATAATCTATTTTAAAAGAGTTTAATAAGATCTTGCTGTGAAATGTTTGTGGTGTTTGTACAAGCTTCACCATATTCCTGTCCAATGCAATGTGTCCTTCTTCAGTAAGCAATCTCACACTGTCTTTTGAAGTGATCACAGGAATAGCGGAACCTAATGTTTTTGCCTGGCTATAACAGTTCTCAATCAGTTCTTTTGTTACAAGGCATCTTACCCCGTCGTGCACAAAAATTATACTTTCTTCATTTATCAAAGCCAACCCATTTTGTACAGAATGAAATCTTGTTCTTCCACCGGCGCAAATCGATATGCGTGAACCATCAAACCATGCATCAATAATTTCCTGTCCTTTACTAATGTGTTCTTCGGGCAAAACCAAAATTATTTCCAGGTCATCATATGCCTTTAAAAAAACATCAAGCGTATAATACAAAAGAGGCTTATTCTTTATCAGCAAAAACTGTTTGGGAATATGGCTGTTCATTCTTAAGCCGCTGCCACCTGCTACTATCACAGCATATTTTTTCATCATCACTTATTTTTTATCATCATTATATATCGCTATCAAACTTGTGCCATCACTGCTTTTCAAGCCTCTGTACATTCCTTCTGAATTAAAAACCAATGTTACATTTCCTTTTGCATCCACAGCTATCAATCCGCCTTCACCATGCATTGCTACAAGCTTTTTCAAAACAACTTCTTCGCATGCCTGTTGCAGGCTCATATTTTTATATTCCATAAGGCAGCTCACATCATGCGCTGCTACAGCTCTTATAAATGGCTCGCCATGGCCTGTGCATGAGATTGCACACGTTTTATTATTTGCATAAGTGCCTATACCTATCAAAGGACTGTCGCCAATTCTTCCATATTGTTTATTAGTCATACCACCTGTAGAAGTTGCGGCAGCAATGTCTCCATTTTTATCACAGGCAACTGCGCCAACAGTTCCAAATTTTCTTTCTTTTACAGCGCCTTCACTTTTGTGATCGAGTGCAAACGAATCGCTGCCTTGCATATCTTTCCACTGATCATACCTGAACTGTGTAAAAAAATATTCATCCGGTTCTAATTTTACACCTTGCTTAATTGCAAAATCTTTTGCGCCTTCTCCGCTTAAAAAAACATGGCCGCTATGCAGCATTACCTCCTCTGCAAGTTCAACAGGATTGCGCACATTACGCACGGCTGCAACAGCACCTGCTTCCAAAGTTTTTCCATCCATTATTGCAGCATCCTGTTCGTTAATACCATCTTTTGTAAACACTGCTCCTTTTCCTGCATTAAATAATGGATTGTCTTCAAGCACTATCACTGCAGCTTTTACTGCGGCAACAGCATTACCTCCATTTTTAAGAATTGAAAAACCGGCATCCAGGGCCTGCTGTAACCCTTGCCTGTATTGCTCTTCCAACGCCGGCGTCATTTCTCCTTTTAATATAGTTCCGGCGCCTCCATGAATTGCCAGTGAAAATTTTTTCATCCTGCAAAATTACGCTTATAAATTATGTGATGATATGCAGAAGTTAAAAGATATGGCAGATAAAAAGGTGTTTAGTGAAGAATAATCAGAGACCGCCTAAAAGATATTTGCACTCTTCCAATAATTTTTCTTTATCAATTGCTGCGGTACCAACTACTTCACAAACCAGCCCCCCTGCTATGTTTGCGATCTCTGCCGCAAGATGGATATTTTTTGTAGCAGCATAAATTAATGAAGCTACAGCTATCACTGTATCGCCTGCTCCGCTTACATCTGCGACATTACGTAAATGAGAAGGAATAATTTTTGAATCACTTTCATCTTCATAGAACATTCCTTTATCAGAAAGAGTGATGAGTGAAATACTGTGGTTTAATTTTTCTTTTAATTGTTGATGAATTTCGGAGAGCATTTTTGCATTAACGTCTTCCGATAATATGTTAAGGCTTTCTTTTACTTCCTTTAAATTGGGTTTAAAGAGAGTAATGTTTTTGAAAGAAAAAAAGTTTTTACGTTTTGGATCAGCAGCACAAATAATATTTTTAGTGTTGCATAATGTTATAATATTTTTAATAACTTTTTCTGTAAGTACACCTTTATTATAATCTTCAAGAATTATAACATCGGGATTATTCTCATTTATAAATTTTTCTATTTGCGCAATAAAATTTTCTTCTTCTTCTTTTTTAAGATCGTCAGTATGTTCAGCATCCAACCGCATCATTTGTTGATTACGGCCAATGATCCTTATCTTATTTGTTGTAACCCTTTCTTCAGAAGATAAAATAAATGAAGTATTAATGTTATTGTTATTTAGAACTTTTGTTAACTGTTTGCCTTCATCATCATTTCCCAAAACACTTATCAGCACTACCTCAGCGCCCAATGCACAAGCATTCAATGCCACATTGCCGGCACCACCGATACGTTGTTCTTTTTTAGTAACTGCAACTACGGGCACCGGGCCTTCAGGAGAAATACGGTCAACAGTTCCCCACCAATACGTATCAAGCATAACATCGCCGATAACAGCAACTTTTAATTTTGATATATCACTGAAAAGTTTATCAAGATCAACAGGCATCTAAGAAATATTTTTGTTTTTATTTGATACTGCAATGTAGTAAATAGGAATTCCGATCAATGTGATTATTAACCCTGGCCAGGTATATTGAGGTTTATAAATTATTAGTAGAACACAAAATGCAAGTCCCATTAAAATATAAACAGCAGGAAGAACGGGATAGCCAAATGCTTTATACGGTCTTTCAGCATCAGGCATTTTTTTTCTTAAGATAAAAATTCCTGCAATAGTAAGCACATAAAATATCACTACAACAAAAGAGATCATATCAAGCAGGTCTCCATATTTTCCGCTTAAGCAAAGCACAGAAGCAACAACACATTGGGCCCACAATGCCCATGAAGGAACAGAATGTTTATTAAGCGTGCCTGCATTTTTAAAGAACAAACCATCTTTGGCCATTGTATAATAAACTCTTGCCCCTGCCAGCACAAGGCCGTTATTACATCCAAAGGTTGAGATCATTATCATCACTGCAATTACATAAGTACCCGCATTGCCAAAAATAGAATTGGACGCAGCAACAGCCACCCTGTCCTGTTGGGCAAACGCAATATCATGCATTGGTAAAACCGCTGTGTACATAAGGTTTGCGCAAACATAAATTATGGTTACTATCAATGTTCCTAAAAATAAACTCAGTCCAATATTTCGTTTTGGATTTTTTATTTCTCCTGCAATGAATGTTACATTGTTCCATGCATCGCTGCTAAAAATTGAGCCAACCATAGAGGCTGCGATAGCCCCTAATGCTCCTGCACCGATAACTGCAGTTATTCCTCCATCAGCAGTAAGACTTTTCATATCCCATGCATTGGTCCAGTTAGCATGCCATACTTCAGGTTTAAAAAAAATGAATCCTGCTACTATCAATCCAAATAATGATAAGAGTTTTGTGGTAGTAAAAATATTTTGTATCCACTTCCCTCCTTTTACACCTTTGGTATTTGTGTAAGTAAGAAAGATGATGAGAATAATCGCAAGAATTTGTGCAGGGTAAATTTTTAATGAACCTATCTGCATTAAAATATTTTCATCTTTTAATTCCAAAGCAGGAAAAAAGTATCCCGCAAATTTTGCGAAGGCAACACCAACCGCAGCAATTGTTCCTGTTTGTATCACTGCAAAAAAACTCCAGCCATATAAAAATCCAACTAAAGGATTATAAGCTTCTTTAAGGTAAACGTACTGCCCGCCTGCTTTTGGGAACATAGCGCTTAACTCTCCATAACTCATAGCAGCAGTCAATGTCATAAAACCGGTGATAAGCCAAACAGCGATCAGCCAGCCTGCACTGCCAACATTACGTGTTATGTCGGCGCTTACAATAAATATTCCTGACCCGATCATTGATCCTGCAACGATCATTGTTGCATCAAACAATCCGAGTGTTGGCTTAAATGAAGTGGCATGTTCGCTCATAAAAAAATCCCTTAGTTAAGGGATTGAAGATAATGTTTTTCTATATACAGTGATTAGTTATCAGAGAACAGTGAACAGTTATCAGTACCACATTACTTATTACTCATTACTTATTACTCATAACTACTTTTTATTTTTTGCATACAGATCATTAAGCCCCTTGATCACATCCGAGGTAATGTTTAACCCGCTGTCTTTATAAAACATAAAACCAGGCTCGTACGAAAAAACATAATCGTACCTGCCATCGTTGTTATATACTTTTAAAAAATCCTGTATCCGTGTTAAAATATCTTCTTTCATTTTTGAGTTTGCATTGTAAAGCTCGTTATCCAATGTCTGCTTTTTAGCCTGGAGCCCTTGCTGCATCTGGTTTATTTCTTTCATAGCCGCTTCCTGCTCCTGTTGATTCATTGTTGCTCCCTTTTGCTGCAGCATCATTGCTCTTGCCTGGTAACGCCTTTGCAGATCTGCAATTTCATTATTATTTGCAGCCTGCTTTTTTTCAAAGTCTGCTTTTAAAATTTTATAATATTCATAGCTACTTTGTAGGGTATCAAGATCAATGTAAGCAACCTTGTTACCATGATTACAGGATGAATCTTTTGATGTATGTGTTGTAGATACAAAAATTTTTGATGATGATGCTGAGAATTGCAGGTAATATAAATACCCGACTAAAAGTAATAGAACAACATTAAGAATTATGGAAAATTTTTTCATGCATAAATTTTATTAGGTAGAGCAAGATAAAGGAAAGAGTAAAAAGTGAAAAGTTAAAAAGAAGAAGGAAAATATTTGCCTTATCCGTACCTCCTGCAATGGATTGATGTTTGAGGACAATTATTTCTTTCTCTTTTTTAACCACGCATCTGTTTTTCTTATAAACGGAGCCGCAGTATCGTTAAGTATTTCCTTGTCAATTGTAATAAGATACCTGCAATTGTTTTGAATACAAAGGTCGTAGAGATAGTTATCTTTTGCATCTTTTGAAAGCCTGTAAATATTACGCGGAGCTTCAGTAATTATAAATGGAGAAATTAACTGTATGATTTTATCTGCTTCGCTGATTGTAAAATCAAACCCCTCTATTAAAGCATCATGTATTTCACCAAGCAGGTAATTATCTGCATAAACCAATAAATTATTTTCAGAAACATAGCGAAGCAGAGTAGCTGTTTTAAAATGCCCGGCATATTTTACCCATACGCAGCTATCAATGCAGCATCTTTTTGACGTTGGCATATTTTTTACGACGTATAGAAGTGGTGAGATTTACAATTTCTTCATTGGTTTTTTTTACCAATGATTTCTTTTTCTTTAGCTGCATTTCAAATGCTTTCATTTCGCTTAAAGCATCAGCAGAAAACAATTGCAGGCGAAGTATTTGTTTTTCTTCAATCGAAAGTTTTTTAACTGCTGACAATACAGTTTTAAAAGTAGAAGAGGCTGTTTTTATTTTTGTTGTTGCCGGCATACACATTTATTACTTAAGTAAATATAACTTTTTTTGCGACCTCACTTAGTAAATCTGATTATCAAAGATTGTTAGTATTTTGCTGGCTTTGCTGAAATTTAAATTTTGGGTACTAAACATTTGTACTTTCTTTATTCGGCACAAGAGGCTAAGCAATAACCCACACCTCACTTGCGCCATGAAATTATTTTTTTATTGAAAGGTAAATTGGACAATCTTGCGCCAACAATGGGAGGAAAACTGAACATAATATAAATACCCGACTAAAAGCAATAGAACAACATTAAGAATTATGGAAAATTTTTTCATGCATATATTTTATTAGGTGCAGCAAGATAAAGGAAAGGCTAAAAAGTGAAAAGTTAAAAAGAAGAAGGACAATTTTGTTACAGAGAGATTAACAAGGGTCTTCCTGTAAATGAAAAATATTTTTTTGTCACCCAAAATTTCCGGAACTTTTTTTTCTTATAAAAATGTAAAGACTGATTTTAGGTTATTGACTTTGAGTTTTGGCTGATTTTTTATTGCCTGGACAATAATATT
>DATCOF010000172.1:0-20387 GCA_036564845.1 Chitinophagaceae bacterium
TTTGCGTAATTGGCCAATGCTTTCTTCTATTTTTATTTGTTTTGGCGATGACATATAGTGATATATTATTTAGTCCAAAGATAGACAAAAAAATCCAATAAACAAATATTGGACTAATTATTTATTCACATTGGTATTATACAGGCTGGATAGATGTAAAGCAAATTTTGCCAGGCGGAATAATTGCAGGGACTTTTGAATTTACTGCTTATAATCAGCAAACAGGTGAGACTGTAACAATAACTGATGGACGATTTGATGTAAAACAATAATATGTTTTATCAATTACAATCTTTGCCGCATTGCCTCATACAATATCATCCCGGCAGCAACTGAAACATTTAATGATTCAAAATTATTTTGCATAGGTATGCTGAATTGTTCATCGCAGATTTTCATCAAAGCAGGAAAGATCCCTTTGTCCTCGCTGCCCATAATAATGGCACATGGCTCAGAGAAATCAATATCAAATATTTTTTTCTCTGCTGTCATTTCACTGGCAAATACTTTTATACCATTCAGGTGCAGGTCATCAACCACTTTCATCAAGCTGGTAACTCTGCAAACAGAAATACTTTCCAAAGCGCCGGCAGAAGTTGTTATGGCATCGTCGTTTAAAGCCCCCACCCCTTTATCAGGAATGATAATGGCATGAACACCGCAACTGTACGCTGTTCTGGCAAGCGCACCAATATTTCTTATATCGGTTATTCCGTCCAAAATTAAAAATAATGGCACCTCTCCGTTCTCTACTACAAATGAAATTACCTGTTGAAGATCCTGGTATTTTATTTTGCCTTTTAATGCAACACAACCATCATGGTCTTCTATATTAAAGCTGTTTATTTTTTCAACAGGAACTTTATTTACGGGTATCAGGTGTTCTTCAGCAATTTTTCTAATGTCATCCGCCTGCTTTCCATACACAGTATTGGCCAGATAAATTCTTTCTATCTGTTCACCGGCAATCATCGCATCAATAACTTTTTTTTGACCAATAATCAATAAATTTTTTTTAGGCCGGTGTTGCTGTGTTGATGGTTTAAAATTTCTCACTATTCAAAAATATTTTTTAATACAATTTAAAAACCCTCTCAGTTGAGAGGGTAAGTTTTTTTATTTTATTCCGAAGGCTTGCTTCACTTTACTTACATGATCAAGTTTTTCCCATGTAAATAATTCTACTTTCATTTTTTTCTCTTTGCCATCAGGTGTTGTAAATGTTTTTGTTACCACTTCATTTTTGCGGCCCATGTGACCATAAGCTGCAGTCTCGCTGTAAATAGGGTTGCGTAATTTTAAACGCTGCTCAATAAAGTAAGGGCGCATATCAAATATTTCTGCAACCTTCTTTCCTATCTCACCATCACTTAAAGCAACTTTTGAAGTTCCGTAAGTTACTACATTGATACTTGTTGGTTGTGCAACGCCGATTGCATAAGAAACCTGTACCAATACTTCGTCGCAAACACCGGCAGCAACTAAATTTTTTGCAATATGCCTTGTTGCATAAGCTGCACTTCTATCCACTTTACTTGGATCTTTTCCACTGAATGCACCACCACCATGAGCGCCTTTACCACCATACGTATCAACGATAATTTTACGGCCTGTTAATCCTGTATCACCATGAGGGCCACCAATCACAAATTTCCCTGTTGGGTTGATGTGATATTTAATTTTATTATCAAAAAGATGAGCGTACTTTTTGTATTTAGCTTTAACCCTTGGTATCAGTATTTTCTTGATGTCATCACCAATTTTCTTTTGCATTTTTTCTTCAGTTCCAAAATCATCATGCTGGGTTGAAACAACAATTGCTTCTATTCTTACCGGCTGATGATTGTCATCATACTCAAGCGTAACCTGGCTTTTAGCATCAGGCCTTAAATATTTTACTTCTTTATTTTCCCTGCGAATAACAGCAAGTTCTATTAATATTTTATGGGCAAGGTCCAAAGCCAAAGGCATGTAATTATCTGTTTCATTGGTTGCATAACCAAACATCATTCCCTGGTCTCCGGCACCTTGTTCTTCTTTGCTCTTTCTGTCAACACCCTGGTTAATATCAGCCGACTGCTCATGAATAGCTGAAAGCACACCGCATGAATTAGCTTCAAACATATATTCACTTTTTGTGTATCCAATTTTACGGATAACATCACGGGCAATAGTCTGAACATCCAAATAAGCTTTTGATCTAACCTCTCCGGCTAGTACCACCTGGCCTGTTGTTACCAATGTTTCGCAGGCAACTTTACTTTGAGGATCGAACGCTAAAAAATTATCAATTAAAGCATCGCTGATCTGGTCAGCAACTTTATCAGGATGTCCTTCACTCACTGATTCGGATGTAAATAAATAAGGCATGTTTCTTTATTTTGAGGTGCAAAATTATGCCTTAACTATAAAGGAACAAAATGCATTTATAAATGAAATTAGATCTTTGAATAAATTATGTGTAACCTGATACCGTTAGATGATAGGGGCAATGAATATTTACCACCTACCTTTAAACTTCCGGAAGCTATATTATTAAGTAAAAATAGTAATGGTGCAACTCCATTTCCGCATTCATCAACATAGCCAAGTGAAGTGGCGACATAATGTGGAGCAGATAATCTTAAAACAGAAGATGTTCTGTGATTAGTAACTATTTTTTGCACATACCTTGAAATATTAAATGTATACCGTGCTATGGTATTACCAAAAGCGTCTGTTGCTATTCTTTTATATCCTCCATAAGTTGAAATATCAGGCGTGCCACCGGGTGCAGAAAAATCACATGGAACAGGCAGATAATTGACTCCCGTATCTTTTAGATCAAGAAAAAGATAATCAGGAGGAGCAAAAGTTTGATTTAACGGTGAGGAAGAATAAACCTGGTCAACTATCAATTCAGCCCTGTGAATTATGCGGTTTGATAACCCTGGAAGCCCTGGAATTTTAAGTGTTGCATAACTGCCGGGACTGGTTTGAACATAAACAAAATTATCGCCGGCAGGATTTGAATTAGCATTTGAAACATTTGTTATTTCTGAAGCACCCCGTGTTCTTAAAATATTGTTGGCGCTTGCATTACCGAAATTTAAATTGAAATAAGTTACCACGGCAGTATCGGTAAGTCCTGGCCTTTTATATTTATAATAAATAGCAAGTTTTGTAATGGGATCAGTTAAATTAAAATAAGATAATCCATTGCCTGTAATGCCCGATGATATTGCAAAACCTTTAAAAGCATCTCTAAATGAAGAATCTGTATTATAAAAGGAAGTTGCCGATGAATCCTGTGATAAGAATTTTTGCCCCAATGAAGCACTTAATTTAATACGAAGCTGAATAGGTGTACCCATAGTATCTCCAAATACCCTTACAGTATCTCTTAATCTTTGTGGTATATATGTAGCAGAACCTAAAATTGCTGGTTTAACTAAATAAGATGTGCAGGTGCTTGAATCAGGAATAAAGTTCAATCCATTGTTGGGCGATACTTCATTTACAGTAACACTTTGCGGTGTTGCTGAATCGCCAAAAGCTTTTGTATAACGTAACACCAAAACAACAGAATCTAAAGTTCTGTCTGTTGGGTTTGCGGGAAAGTAAAACGGAAAAACACCTGGTTTTAATTCTGTATAAATTGTTGCTTTGGTTATACCGAAATAAGGATCGTTACTAATGTATCCAAGTGCATGATCATCTGTAGGAAAAATTGTTGTACACCCTTTACCAGAGATAGAGGTTGAGTCAAAATTATTAGCAACAATATTAAGAACGGTATCAAAAGTATTTACATTATCAACTGCCGGAATAAGCCCACCGCCTAAAGTAGTAGTATCAATTTTTGTACAGTGCCAGTTTAAAAGAAAAAAAAATATAAGAGCCGTAAAAGCTAAAGTGAGTTTAGTTCTAACCACAGTGTAATAAATTATTTAATGGATTTTTTTATTTGGCGGCAAGGTCGGCATACAATTGTAAATAGTCTGTTAAATCTGAATCTGCAGTAAAAGGCAAAACCTTTTTGCCTTTTACTTTCGCGAATTCTTCGGCTAATTTTTTATCTACTTTTTCTGCGCCGAATGTTATTGCATCAGCATAAGTGGCGCCACCTCTATACATTGCTGTATTTGATCCTTCATTATAAACAGCAATATCACCAGGTTTTATATTTGCATTTATGGTTGCAATCTTTACAAACTCTTTACCCATTTTTTCTTTGTAAGTATTTTGCCCTATGGTATAAATAACTTTACAATTGCTGAACACAGGTTCTTTTTTATAAGCACATTTAATATACATAGGTATAAGTCCTGCCATCCAACCGCTGCAATGAATAATATCCGGAGGCCAGCCAAACTTCTTTACAGTTTCCAGTGCGCCCTTGCAAAATAGAACAGTTCTTAAAGCATTATCATCAAACCACTTTTCATTGTCATCATGAAACAATGTTTTACGCTTGAAGTAATCTTCATTGTCTAAAAAATAAATCTGCAGGCGGGCATTGGGCAAAGAAGCCACTTTAATAACCAAGGGATAATCGTCTCCATCAATTGACACATTGATGCCGGATAATCTAACCACTTCATGCAGGCGATGTCGTCTTTCATTTATCATTCCAAAACGTGGCATGATACACCTAACTTCCATCCCTGTTTCATTTGATTTTACCGCGAGCTTATTTACAATCTCCGCAAACTCTGTCACCTCTAAATACGGCGACATTTCGTTGGCTATAAATAAAATCCTTTTCTTTGTTGACATTAGCGAAGATTAATTTGCAATATTGTTTTAAAAGAGCGGCGAAGTTACAATATTTTTTCTGTAAAAACCGTGCTACAATCAATGTTTTACGCACACTTAAAAAGCGAAATGATAATATTAAAAAAGGGGGCTGACGTAATATCTCAGTTAAAAAAAGAAAAGCTTACAAAATCTTCAATTGGCTTTGTACCTACAATGGGAGCTTTACATAAGGGGCATATATCTTTATTAGAGAAATGTAAAGAGACATGTAAGCTAACTGTATGCAGCATTTTTATAAACCCTACGCAATTTAATAACGCAGACGATTTTAAAAAATATCCTGTTACATTAGAACAGGATATTTATACTTTAGAAAAAAATGGCTGCGATATTTTGTTTATGCCTGATGTAAATGATATGTATCCTGACGGAACCATTTCTAAAAAACATTTTGATCTTGGCTACATGGAAAATATCCTGGAAGGAAAATTCAGGCCCGGCCATTTTCAGGGCGTTTGCCAGGTTGTAAGCCGCTTGCTACAAATCATACATCCCACTCATTTATTTATTGGACAAAAAGATTATCAACAATGCATGGCAATAAAAAAGCTTTTGAAATTAGAAAATTTAAATATTCAAATTATTATTTGCCCCACCTTGCGGGAAGAAAACGGACTTGCAATGAGCAGCCGGAATTTAAGATTGAATGAACAACAAAGAGAACAGGCTGCAGAGATATATAAAACCTTACTCACTTTAAAACAAAAAATAAAACCGGGGCCATTATCTAATTTAAAAAAAGAGGCAGAGAAATATTTGATAACAAAAAATATAAACCCTGACTATGTAGAAATTGCTGATGCCGATAATTTAAAAATAGTAAATGACTGGAATGGTACAACAGAATTGGTTGCTCTTATTGCGGCCTTTATTGGTGAGGTAAGATTAATAGATAATAGCTTATTAAAAGCTTAAGACTTTTTCTATTCGTAACTTGTAGCCCTTATGCAAAAAAAGATCTTATCAGTTTTAAAATATATTTTTTTTCTCGGGTTGGGAATTTTTTTAGTGTGGTGGCAGTTCAGTAAAATGACACATGACCAACTAAAACAATTTAGGGTATCCCTTGCGTATGCAAACTATTGGTTACTCATTCCTATAATTATTTTAGCGCTTTTAAGTCATATAAGTCGGGCCGTTCGGTGGAAGATTTTATTAGAGCCGATGGGGTATAAACCTTCTACTACAAAAACATTTTACTCAATAATGTCAGGATATCTTTTAAACACCTTCGTGCCGCGTGCAGGCGAAGTTTTAAAGTGCAGCCTGCTTAACCGTTACGAAAAAATACCGATGAACAAGCTCATAGGTTCGGTTCTTGTTGAAAGAACTTTTGATCTTGTTTGTTATTTTATTTTTATTGTCATTACCATTTTGATGCAGATAAATCATGTAGGCACATTTGTTAAAAAAAAATTTTCTCAAATGGCCAACAACAATCATGGCTTGCCTATTTGGTTAAAGTTGTTGCTGGTTGCTATTGTAATATTTCTTATCATACTTTTTTTAAAATGGCTATTTAAAAGATTTGCCCATCACAGGCATATCATAAGTATAAAAGGTTTTCATATTGGCCTTAAAGAAGGTTTTACTGCAATAGCCCGCCTAAAAAAAAGAGGCTGGTTTATTTTTCATACAATTTTTATTTGGTCAATGTATGTGTTGGAAATTACGGTAGGATTTAAAGCGTTCTCCGCAACATCACATTTAGGAATTATTGAGGCCTGCAGTGTACTTAGCCTGGCAACCCTTGGCATGATCGTTTCGCCGGGAGGGATTGGCGCATTTCCTTTGGCTGTGCAGGAAGTGCTGTTAATATATAATGTAGATAATATTTCGTTCGGCTGGGTGATATGGGGCGTTTCTACAGCCATTATAATTGTGGTTGGCTCAATAAGTTTGGGATTATTGATTTATAAAAACAAAAAATTGAATGAAACAAAGCAAACAAATATTGCAAAAAATATTTAGCAAAGAAGAATTACAATCCCAGCTAAAGAGATGGGAATTGATCGAAAAAAAAATTGTTTTTACCAATGGTGTTTTTGATATTTTGCACAAAGGGCATATTCAAATTTTATCAGATGCTGCTACATTCGCTGATGTATTAATTGTAGGCGTAAATTCAGATGCATCTGTAAAAAGATTAAAAGGAAATAGCAGGCCCATTAACGCAGAAACCTCAAGAGCATTGATCCTGGCAGCTTTGGTGATGGTAGATGCAGTAATAATTTTTGAAGAAGACACTCCCATTGAATTGATAAAATTTATTAAGCCAAATGTTTTGGTTAAGGGAGGTGATTATACCTTAGATACAATTGTTGGCGCAAAAGAAGTGTTGGCAAATAATGGAGAAGTAAAAATAATTCCATTGGAAGAAGGATTTTCAACAACAAATATTATTAAGTCATTAAGTCAATAGTCAATAAGTCAATGGTCAATAAATTATTGACCTAATGACAAATGATAAATGACCAGATAGAATAAATGAAACGAAAAATAATACCACGCGATATAAGCTGGCTTTCATTTAATGGAAGAGTGTTGCAGGAAGCCGGTGATGAAAGTGTTCCATTGCGTGAACGCATTCGTTTTCTCGGAATATTCTCAAATAACCTTGATGAATTTTTCAGGGTGAGAGTAGCCACTTTAAAACGAATGATAGAATTGGGTACCAAAGCACATATGCATCTTGAAGTTGGTCCGCAAAAAATACTGGATGAAATAAATATCAAAGTAACTGAACAGCAAAATGAATTTAACAGGATATGGAACGAGATATTGCGGGAGTTAAAGAAAGAGAAAATATTCCTGGTAACTGAAAAACAACTTAACAGGGAGCAGCAAAAATTTGTTCTCGCATGGTTTCATGATGAAGTGAGAAGTAACATTGTTCCGCTGATGATAGAAACCATGCAGGCCTTTCCTACACTGAATGATAAATCAATTTACCTGGCGTGCAAACTTTCAAAAGCCGATGGAAGTATTCCCCAAAAATTTGCGTTGGTATCAGTTCCTGTTAGTCGCTTGCCGCGGTTTGTTATTCTGCCTACAAGCTCGCAGGAGCAGTACATAATTTTATTGGAAGATGTGATCCGGTTTTGTCTTCCGCAAATATTTTCCTTATTTGGTTACGATACTTTTTCTTCCAACATTATTAAAGTAACAAGAGATGCCGAAATTGATATTGATAATGATGTATCAACTTCCTTCATTCAAAAAATTGAGAAGGGTGTAAAGAATCGTAAAAAGGGAAAACCGGTACGATTTATTTTTGATAAAGATATTGATCCTTCACTCCTCACCTACCTCATCAAACGCCTCGGACTTTCGGTAAAAGACAATATTCAATCAGGCGGAAGAATTCATAATTTCAAAGACTTTGTAAATTTTCCCGAGTCTGTTTTTAAAACAAAGAACCCAAGAAAAAAACCATTCATTCATCCCTTGTTTCAAAATGTGAACAGTGTAACAAATGTTATTCTTGAAAAAGATGTATTGCTTAATTTTCCTTATCATTCTTTTGATTCTATCATCGACTTGTTAAGAGAGGCTGCAATCTCCCCGGATGTACTAAGCATAAAGCTTACCTGCTACAGGCTTGCGGAGCAATCCAAAATAATCAATGCATTAACCAATGCCGTTCGTAATGGCAAACAGGTTACAGTTGTTTTAGAATTAAGAGCCAGGTTTGATGAAGAAGCAAACATTGAATGGAAAGAAATTCTTGAAGATGCAGGTGTGAAAGTTTTTATCGGCGTGCCTAATATGAAAGTGCACGCAAAGATCTGCCTGATAAAGAAAAGAGTAAACAACCATACGTCTCATTATGGCTTTGTAAGCACAGGAAATCTTAATGAAAAAACTTCTTTGGTGTATGCAGATCATTGCCTTATTACTTCTGATAGAAATATTATGGCTGATGTAAACAGGATGTTTAATTATCTTGAAAATCCAAAAAACATACAGCTATTAAAAGATTGCCAAACATTGATGCCGAGCCCGCTGGCAATGCGCAAACAGTTATTGCTGCTGATAGATAAAGAAATTAAAGCGGCTAAAGAAGGAAAGCATGCATCCATAATTGTAAAACTAAATTCATTGAGTGATGAGAAACTTATTTTGAAATTATATGATGCAGCAAGAGGCGGCGTAAAAATAAAAATGGTTATAAGAGGTATCTGCTGCATGAACACTGAAAATAAAAAATATAGGGAAAAAATAAATGCAATAAGCATCGTTGATGAATACCTGGAGCATGCAAGAGTATTGATATTTCATCATGATGGAAAAGAAAAAACTTTTATTTCTTCGGCAGACTGGATGGTAAGAAACCTTGATCACCGTGTAGAGGCTACTGTGCCTATCCTTGACAAACACATACGGCAGGAACTAAAAGACATACTCGACATTCAGCTTAATGACAATGTGAAAGCAAGAATTTTAAATGATGATCTTGATAATGAATATGTGAATCCAAGAAATACAAAAAAAGTTCGCTCACAAATTGAGATATACAATTACCTTTTAAAGAAAAATTATAAAATTGAGACTGGCAGCAATTGATATAGGCAGTAATGCAGCACGGCTGCTTATCTCCGAAGTTACAACAGATGCATACGGCGTTGCAAAATTTAATAAGATCGATCTTATCCGTGTTCCGTTACGATTAGGTTTTGATGTTTTTGAAAAGGGTGAAATATCAGAACATAGAATTGATATGATCTCTCAAACAATGAAAGCATACAAACATCTTTTGAATGTGTACGAAGTAAAACATTTAAAAGCTTGTGCAACTTCTGCTATGCGTGATGCAAAGAACGGCGCAGAAATAATTAAAAAAATAAAGCACGAAACCGATATTGATATAGAAATTATTTCCGGCAGTGATGAAGCTGCTTTCATTTATGAAAACCATGTTGCGGAAAATTTAGATAAAGATCATTCTTACTTATACATTGATGTTGGTGGCGGCAGCACTGAATTAACTTTTTTTAGTAATAATAAATTGATTTTTAAAGATTCTTACAACATAGGCACAATAAGACTTTTAAAGAATAAAGTGGAAGAAGATGCCTGGGATGAAATGAAGAATAGTCTTAAAGAAAAAACAAAAGGCCACAAAGAAGTAACAGCCATCGGCTCCGGCGGAAACATCAATAAAATATTTTCTCTAAGCAAAAGAAAAGAAGACAAACCTTTACCACTTGATCTTCTCAGGGATTATTATAAGGAATTAGCAAATGTTTCTCTCATAGATCGAATAAACATTTATAAACTTAAAGAAGACAGGGCCGATGTAATTGTACCGGCACTACAAATTTATATTAATGCAATGCGCTGGGCAGGGTCCAATGAAATATATGTTCCAAGGATAGGGCTCGCAGATGGATTGATACATCATTTATTTGATGAAATAAAAATGCGGAATATTATGGTGTAAATATTTTTTGAATTTACTTTAACATGCATAAAGCAAAAGTTTGTTCATGAAGTATTAACCTTATGACAAAATAAATCACTATGCTTATGCCTGGCAGGATAACCGTTCTTTTATTAATAAGCGTTTCTTCATTTTCGCAAATAACAGGCCTTCGTTCTCCAATAAAATTTGACAAGTTTATTGATAGAAAAAAGATACAATGGGCAGCTTATACAAACAATACATTGCCTCTTGATAAATATAATTTGACTGATGAATTGTATAAAAGATTTCAAAATGGTAAAATAAAAATTAGTCTTCCAATCTCCCGTGATAGCCTGATGCAAGACAGTAAAATATCTTTTATCAATAAGGCTGACCTGGAAAAACTGTCATTTCCACCGGGCATTACACCTTCTGATTTTAATTTGCAAAAGCCTACAAACAGAGTTGATAGTAATTCTGCGCTCATAAATATTGAAGAGATATTGTATGTCGACAATGGAAAATTACATTCGTACATATCATGGGTGTCTCCAAAAATATCAGTTTACACAAGCCGGGATCAATTTATAGGAACTGCCGAATATTTTAGTTCATGCATAAATACAAAATACAATTTTAGCCCTTCAAAAAAAGATAAGCTCATATTTATAAACAGCACGAAAAAGAAAATTTTGATCGATAGTATTCCACACACTGAAATGCTGAAACAATTATATGGCATTAATATTTTGGAGGCTATATGGGATGATATAATGAGTGATAAAAATGAGATCATTGATATAAGTAGCGGGCAAAAAACTTCTGTAAAAAACTTGCAGCGATATAATTTCGCCAATTCAATCACTATTCCTGTTTATGATTCTTTGGGCAATATAATTGCAAGTAATAATTATAATCTCCCGGTAACTCCTTCTCTATTTCAACAAATTGAAATAACTCAGGATTGGTTTTATGATTATACAAAAAATATCGTTACAAATAATATTACTGATATAACCTTGTTCGTAAGAAGTAAAAGTTTTCTTGATGAAGGAGTATTGAAACCTTTTATAAAAATAACTTTCAAATAACTAATCTTTTCTACTTTTACACTGCGATTGCTCACACGGATTTGTTTTATTCTAACGCAGAGCCATCTCCCACTCTATCGCAAACGTTTTAGGCTAAACTCCTAAACATCTAAACCTTCTAAACGAGTTACCATGTCAGTTAATAAAGAAGTAAAAAAAATTACTACCAACACTTTGTTGAAAATGAAATCAGCAGGAGAAAAGATCTCGATGATAACTGCCTATGATTTTTCTTTCGCAAAAATTTTTGACGCAGCAGGTATCGATATAATTCTCGTTGGAGATTCTGCGAGCAATGTAATGGCTGGCCATGAAACTACTTTGCCCATTACGTTAGATCAGATGATCTATCATGCTTCATCTGTTGTTCGTGGTGTGGACAGATGCCTTGTTGTTGTTGATCTTCCGTTTGGCGCTTACCAGGGCAACTCAAAAGAAGCTTTGCATTCAACCATACGCATCATGAAAGAAACCGGCGCCCATGCAATAAAATTAGAAGGCGGTGAAGAAGTTTTGGAATCTGTAAAACGTATTCTCAGCGCAGGTGTTCCGGTGATGGGCCATTTGGGATTAACGCCTCAATCAATTTATAAATTTGGCACCTACACAGTTAGAGCAAAAGAAGAAGCAGAAGCAGAAAAACTAAAGAAGGATGCTCTGCTTTTGCAGGAAGCAGGATGCTTTGCAATTGTTTTAGAAAAAATTCCGGCGTCACTTGCCAAAGAAGTTTCTGAAAGCCTAAACATTCCCACGATTGGGATTGGCGCAGGCCGGCACTGCGATGGGCAGGTGTTGGTTATGCATGATATGTTGGGAATAAATACAGAATTTAAACCAAGATTTTTACGGCAATATCTAAACATGCATCAACAAATTACAGGCGCTGTTCAAAATTATATTAAAGATGTAAAGAGTAAAGATTTCCCTAATGAGAACGAGCAATACTAAAAACGTTTAATGGTTAATAAGATGATCATTGTATGCCTTAACTTTAAACCTTAAACGTTTTAAACCATTAGTATCTTTACAAAAAATCATTATGGATTTTCTTTCTCAATTAAAGATCACGGCCAACAATAAAGGTGTATCAACAGGTACTGAGTGGTTAGCTTCCAAAGATGAACAGATAAAATCTTATTCTCCAGTTGATGGAAAATTAATTGCATCAATAAATTCTGTTGATAAAAAAACATACGGGAAAGTTATTGTAAAAGCACAGGAAGCATTTTTAAAATGGCGCTTATGGCCGGCGCCAAAACGCGGCGAAATTGTACGCCAAATTGGAGAAGCTCTTAGAGAAAATAAATTGCCGCTTGGCAAATTAGTCAGCTATGAAATGGGGAAGAGTTTGCAGGAAGGTTTAGGCGAAGTGCAGGAGATGATTGACATATGTGATTTTGCTGTTGGCTTATCAAGACAATTGTATGGATTAACAATGCATAGCGAACGGCCGGGCCACAGGATGTATGAACAATATCATCCGCTGGGCATAGTAGGAATTATTTCTGCATTCAATTTCCCGGTTGCAGTGTGGAGCTGGAACACAATGCTGGCATTGGTTTGCGGAGATGTGTGTGTATGGAAGCCATCAGAAAAAACGCCGCTATGTGCACTGGCATGTATGAATATCGTTTCATCTGTATTTGAAAAAAATCAAGTACCCGAAGGCGTAAATAATTTAATTATCGGTGGTCGTGAAGTTGGAGAATGGATTAGCAACGATAAAAGGATTGCATTAATTTCTGCAACGGGTTCAACAAAAATGGGAGTTGCAGTTGGCGCAGCAGTGGCAGCAAGATTGGGAAGAAGCTTATTGGAGTTAGGTGGAAATAATGCGATCATAATTTCTAAAGAAGCTGATCTTGATATGGCATTGATAGGTTGTGTTTTTGGCGCTGCAGGCACTGCCGGACAGAGATGTACAACAACACGACGTTTAATAATTCACGAAGATGTGTATGATGTTTTTAAAAAGAAATTGGTGAATGCTTATAGCCATTTAAAGATCGGTGATCCTTTGAAAGAAAATAATCATGTAGGTCCGCTGATTGATAAAGATGCTGTAAAAATGTACCTGGATGCAATTGAAAAATGTAAACAGCAGGGAGGAAAATTTGTCGTGAAAGGAGGCTTATTAACGGGCAAAGGTTTTGAAAGCGGTTGCTATGTAAAGCCCTGCATTGCCGAAGTGAAAAATGATTTTTCAATTGTTCAGCACGAAACTTTTGCGCCTATTCTTTATCTCATGAAATATAAAACTTTGGATGAAGCTATTGCTTTACAAAATAATGTTCCGCAGGGATTATCCAGTTCTATTTTTACTATGAACATGAGAGAATCAGAGCAATATCTTTCTGTTGCAGGTAGCGACTGTGGAATAGCTAATGTAAACATTGGAACTTCAGGAGCCGAGATTGGTGGCGCTTTTGGTGGAGAAAAAGAAACCGGTGGTGGCCGTGAAAGTGGAAGTGATGCATGGAAAAATTATATGCGCAGGCAAACCAATACAATAAATTATACAGACAAACTTCCACTTGCACAGGGAATAAAATTTACTGTATAGTCTAAACTCCCGAAGGATCGGGACAAGCGATGATTTATTTGATTTTGAGATTAATGAGATTAAAAAATATTTTAATAATCTTTGATCTGATTCCCATTAATCCTTTAATCTCAAAAATCATGGTTCAGACAAAATTTTGATAATGTTTATAAGTGGTAGCATTTTTGTTACAATTTTTAAAAATATTTGCAAACTAAAAAATATCAAATGCTAAATTCTTTAAAACATTCTTTCTTTTCTTTTTTAATAATTACAACAATTCCCTTCGTTTCTTTTGCACAGGGAAATTCAATAAAAGAAACACCTAAAAACTGGCACCAGCTTGATAAAGGCGAGACAGGTTATAACGGCATCAGCCTTGATAAAGCTTACGGGTTTGTAAAAGGTAAAAAAAGCAAAACAGTTTTAGTGGCAGTTATAGATAGCGGTGTTGATACAACTCATGAAGATTTAAAAGGCGTGTTGTGGCATAATCCCAAAGAAATTCCGGGCAATGGCATTGATGATGATCATAACGGGTATGTTGATGACATCTATGGATGGAATTTTATTGGTGGCAAAGATGGAAGAAATGTAAAGCAGGATTCTGATGAAGGCGCAAGAGTGTATTATAAACTTAAAGCTAAATATGGCGACATCGTTCCGGATGCTTCAAAAGCTAAAACGCCGGAAGAAAGAGCTGAGATAGAAATGTACCGCAAAGCAAAAGCAAAAATAGAAGACGGCGTAGATCCCGCTGATATAGCTTTTATAAAAAGAATTCTGCCCTCTATAAAAATAGGAGATTCAATTATTGCAAAGGAGCTAAATAAAACTGAATATACCTGCGAAGATCTTAAAAATTATTTTCCTACAAATGTGTATGCATTGAATGCTAAAGCTATTCACATGGCAACATGTAAATTGAATAATGACAATAATGATATTTCAAACAAAGATGTAATTGAAGATTATGAAAAAGATCTTCGCAAGGCAGAAGTGTTGGATAAAGCGCCAATAGATTATCGCGGAGAAATTGTAAAAGATGATGAATCAAATATCAACGACAAATATTATGGCAACAATGATGTGATGGCTGGCACGCCTATGCATGGTACACATTGCGTAGGAATTATTGGAGAAGCGAGAGGCAATGGAAAGGGTGGTGATGGAATTGCAGACAATGTAAAGATCATGATGATACGTGCTGTACCCGATGGTGATGAACATGATAAAGACATTGCATTGGCCATCCGTTATGCGGTTGATAATGGTGCACAGATAATAAGTATGAGTTTTGGAAAAGATTTTTCACCGCAAAAAAATTGGGTTGATGATGCCGTAAAATATGCTGAAAGCAAAGGTGTTTTATTGGTACATGCGGCAGGCAATGATGCAAAGAATATTGATACAGCAGATAATTTTCCTAATCCTGTTTTTGAAGATGGCAAAGGCAGATCAAACACTTTTGTAACCATAGGTGCCAGTGGTGATGCAACTAATGGCGGTCTCACAGCAAACTTCAGCAACTATGGAAAAAAAGAATTAGATATTTTTTCTCCGGGAGTAAAAATTTATTCTACTCTGCCGGGTAATGCTTACGGCAAACTTTCAGGAACTAGTATGGCGGCTCCTGTTGTGTCAGGTGTTGCTGCATTTTTGCTTGAATACTATCCTGAGCTTAGTGCAAAGCAATTAAAATATATAATTGAAAAATCTGCAACAACACCAAGTGAAAAAGTAATGCGTCCGGGTACTGATAAAAAAGTTGATCTCTCAGAAATTTCAAAGACCGGTGGATTTTTAAATGCATACGAAGCAGTTAAACTTGCAGCAACTATTAAAGGTGATAGAAGTTCGAAAGAGCCTCTCACTATCAAACCAAAAATTGTAGCGAAGAAAAAGGGATGATGGTGAATAGTGAATGGTCAATGGTGAATATGTGTAACTTTACTAATCACCATTGACAACTAACAACTCACAATTATGCCAAAGCCTAATCCCGCAGATTATCCTGAATATTTTGGAAAATATATAAACCAGGTTGACGAAGAAGATTTGACTGATGGATTTAAAAATCAATTCTCAAAAGTTGAAAAATTCTTACGGTCTATTGATGAGGAAAAGGCAAATTATGCCTATGCTCCCGGCAAATGGACTTTGAAAGAATTGTTACAACACGTTATTGATGCAGAAAGAATATTTGATTACAGGGCATTATGTTTTGCGAGGAAAGAAACTATTTCACTCCCCTCTTTTGATGAAAATTTATATGCTGACAATTCAAATTCCAATGCAAGAAGCTGGAAAAATTTAAGCGATGAATTTATTAATGTAAGAAGATCAACACAAGATCTTTTTAAAAGTTTTTCTGATGATATGCTTCAGCAAAAAGGTATAGCAAATAATAACAGTACTTCAGTGCTTAGCCTTGGCTTCATTATACTTGGGCACGTGCAGCATCACATGAAAGTTGTTGAAGAAAAATATTCATAAGTTTTCGGGGAGAAATATAATGATCTAAACTGTTACTCTTTGGGATAAAACAGAATGCACTTTCGTAATAAGATCATTTACCTCAAAAGGTTTCGCAATAAAATCGGCGGCGCCATATTCGTAAATAACTCTTTCTGCAATGGAAGGATAAGAAGAAAATATCAACACAGGAATATCACACGTTGAGGGGTTGGATTTTATCTGTTTACAAATATCCAATCCATCAATTCCATTTAAAAAAACATCCAGTAAGATCAATTGCGGTTTAAAGCTTTCAATTAATTGCCAGCCTTTATCCCAATTGCAACTTGTAGCTACCTCAAAACCTTTACTAACAAGTAATGCTTCGGTAACCTCCAACAGATCTTTATCATCATCAATTACCAGTATTTTCATACTTTACAATTTAGCAATCATCAAAGTAAATTTATGACTAAAATTTGATTCTAAAAAAACTAACCTGGGAATTTAAAACCAACTTTACGGCTGATAAATTATCCTATACTTCTAATAATAAATGCCAAATTTTTCCCGTCAATCATCATCTTTTTTCTTTGTATCGATCTTTAAAAATGCACTGCGGGTTGGTGAAGGAACAACACTGTTGATACCTTTTATTCCCTTCCATATTACTTCTGTAAACTCAAGGTCGGGTACTTTATCTTCTTTGGTAAAATCAAATGCGTCACTCTTTTTTGAAAGCGCATTAACTGCAGTATTCTTTTTTGTCATATCAATATTGGCCGGCAAGGAAGTGAATTGAGTAAGATCAGGTTTGCTTGTAAAGCAGCGCCACAACGGTTCTGCGGCGGCATCATACTGGCTCATTGGCGGCAGTCCTAAGATCAATTCTATTGTTCGCAAAATGCCTGAAGTTGTATATGGAGTATGATCAACAAAATTTCTTTTCACAAAAGGCCCGGCAATATACGCAGGGCTTCTGTGTGCATCCACATGATCAGGCCCATTTTGTGCATCGTCTTCCAAAATAAAAACAACACTCTCTTTCCACACAGAACTTTTACTTAAAAATTCAATGAACATTCCAACAGAAAGATCATTGTCTGCAACATGAGCAAATGGAGTTGGCCTTCCTGTAGCCATACCTTCTGTATGATCATTTATCAAACGCAATGTGTTAAGTTGCGGCAAAGCATTTATGGCAACAAGCGAATCAAAATCTCTTTTCCATTGATTGACTCTGGTGGTATCTCTCACCTTCTGATCCCAACTTGTATAGTAGGGACAAAAATGATTTTTTAATACGGGAATGTTAGGTTTATAATTATCAACAAATTCACCGTAAGTGCGAAAACTAACTCCCGCTTTTCTGCAATGGTCCCAAATAAAACCTCCTTTATTATTTGCAATTTCTCTTGTTCCTTCAGCATCATATTCACCTCCTCTGCCGCCATAACTTGTAACCCAATTCTTTTCCAGATAATCTGTTGCATATGCTCCCAAGCTCCAGTTATGGCCGTCTGCGCTAACTTCTCCATCAACAAAAAAATTATCAAGCAATACAAATTCTTTTGCAAGCTTATGCTGGTTAGGTGTAATTCTTTCTCCAAATAAAACAAGATTCGGATCGCCATTGCCATCTTTTATATCGCCTAAAACCTGGTCGTAAGTACGGTTTTCTTTTATAATATAAAACACATGTTTTATGGGTGATGCGTCTCCTATCTTTTTTGGAATTGGATTTCCCTGCTGAACTTTTGATGATAGTTCTTTCTCTTTTGTATAAGGCGTATTTTGATAAACCTGTTGTGAATATTTTGCAAGTTGATTTTTAGAAGGAATGTCTATAATGCTCATTGTGCCTTTAAATAATCCACCAATATATTGCTCTGTTACAGGTTTGTTTACGTCACCTTTCTGAAAAACAATTTTTTGTCTTTTTATAGATGGATTCGGGCCATAAGGATTCGCCATTGAAGTAAATCCTTTTCCATTTGTTACAAATATTTTTTTACCAATAACCTTTACACATGTGGGATACCAGCCAACAGGGATAAAACCTTTGCTAACACTTTTGCCCGGTTCAGAAACATCAAATACTGCAAGGCAATTATTATCGGCATTAGCAATGAATAAAGTTTTGCCGTCTTCAGTTAAAGCCACACCGTTAGTGGTTGATCCGGGAGGTGCATCAGGATATAATGCACAATTTAAAGTTTCAATTACCTGTTGTTTTATTACATCAATTACAGAAACAGAATTATCATTTGCATTACAAACAAAAAGATATTTTCCATTTTTTGTAAAACAAATATCATTTGGATTATCACCAACTTTTATTTCATTAACCATCTCATTTTTTTGTGTATCGTACACCAATAATTTATCACAACCCCAGCAGGTGATGTACAATTGTTTTTTATCAGGAGATAATAAACAGGTATAGGCTTCTGCATCTAATTTATGTTGGTGAATAATTTTTTTTGTTAACAGATCAACCACGTACAATGAATTATTATCTTTTGTAACCACGTACAACAAATGTTTAGCATCATCTATCTCAATGCCTGCAGGCGAAATTTTTTCAGGCCATTTCTTTCCAAGTTTTATGCTATCTTTTAAAATGAGTTTATTGTTTGTAACAGAATATTGTAATATCCAGTTATCATTTCCACCGGATGCATATAAATATTTTTCATCGGCAGAAAACTTAATACCCACCCAGCTTTGGGGGATAATAATACTATCTAAAACTTTTTCATTTGTTACACCAACCAGTTGAAGGTATTGTTTGCTTTGTCCGTTGTTGGTAACAACCATATACCTTTTTGATGAGGAGATAGCAATGTTCAATGGAAGATCGCCGAGAGGAAAGCTTTTACCGGCAGGTGTAAGGCTCCATCCATTGGGAAGCGTAACTTTTTTATTTTGTGCCGGGGAAGTAATTGCAAATTGTGAGATAAGAAGTAGCAGGAATAATAGTTTCATCAAAAAAATAATTTATAAAATTAAAGGTACATTTCTTTTATGCCCTTAAACTATTTTCAATATTACCAGATCATGAAATTTTATTTTTTTAGAAAGTATGCAAAATGCAGACGATGATCACCAATATTCATTATTGTAAATATTAACCAATAGTTTTTTTCAGGAAAGAATATTATTTTGCAATATCACTTTCTTTTCAAAAAACTGGAAATGCAGAAAGCTAAAAACTGACAGAGATGATAGAATGAATGGTGAAAAATTGCTCAGGTAATTTTTAAACCTGAGCAAAGTAAAATTTCAACAGGCGATCAACGGGCCTGCCTACGGTTCGTCACTTAGCAGTGATGAGCTAAAAAAAATAATCGCTTTTTTGAAAACGAGGAAGTAGGGAGGCTTGCAGCTGCTAAAGGTAAATGCGATATTTTTCAGGTACCTTCTCTTAAAATTTTTAATATCAAAAGTAAATGGCAATACAAAGTATATTTGTAGATGATTTATAAATTTCCGAAACCGGCTAATTTTTTTAAAGGATTACTAGCCAACTACACTGGCGGATATTTACAAATGTGCGTACCGCAAACAGAAGATGAAATATATTGTTATGTTGAACTTTCCGAATCACAGTTTCCTGAATTTAAAGAACACTTTGGAGATAATGGAGAAATACTGGATAATACAGATGAATATCCTGCCAATATAAAAAACAAGATCACTAACAGGATTGAAAAATTTACAATTGTAAGGCCACAAAACAGTGATGGTCGGTTTTAATTTTAGTTTTTATTAAAAATTTATTTGATCAATCCGGATTAATCAGGCAGTTCAATTAATACACAATATTGCCGGGGCTTCCGGAAAAATAAAAATGGGACATTGCGAAGATATTTCCGCAATGCCCCAGAAGGTGATCCGGCTGGGATTGTCGAAGCGTTTCTGAACTTTACTTATAATTATTTAGCCCTACTTTAATTGGCTGATTTTCAATTCTCTATAACAACTCTCCTTTTCTTTAGAAATTACTTTTACTCTCCCTAACCCATTTTTTATAGAGTAAATTATAGAGTAAAATGTTATTACCAATCAAACTCATTTGTAAAAAAAG
>DATCOF010000173.1:0-6792 GCA_036564845.1 Chitinophagaceae bacterium
CGCTGGCCGTAGGAATGCAAAATGAAAAATGTAAAAGGCAAAAATAATATTGTCTTTGATAACAGTAAATTTTTATAATAACAAACCATCTTTTTCATTTTAAGTTTTTCATTTTAAATTACTGAGTGATCTTAGAATTTAATTTCTCTTCAGCTATCGCTCTGTCTAATTTTTGCTGCGCTTCACTTTTTATTTCAGGTACAGTTGCATTGGCCGCAACACTTTGATACGTTGCTTTTGCATTGAAATAATCTTTTTGCTGCATGTAAATATCTCCCAACAAAATATATGCTTTGGCCACCCAAAAGTCATAAGAGCCTGTAACTTTAATAACTTCCATAGCAGATTTTTCTGCTGTAGCAAGATTATTTAAAGAGTAATAACAATTCGCAATTTCATACCGTGCTTCTGCTCCCCACGCTGCTTTGTTGATCGCTGCAACTGATTTAAACGCTGCAATTGCCTGCTCACACTGGTTATTAGCCTGCAAAGATTTTCCTAATACAAGATTGGCAACAGACTTATCATCAGTACTCAATCCTTTTTTAGTCAGCAATTCCTGTGCGGCAGTATTTGCCTGCGCATAATCTTTGGTTTGATAATAACTTCTTACAAGGCCACGCAAAGCCTCCAGTTGATTCTCCTGCGAAACTGCGATCTCTCTAAGTTTTGTAAAATAAGTTTTTGCTGAAGGATAATCCTGCAACTCGAAATAAGAAATTCTTGCAGCATTCAATGCAGATAGTTCAGCATATTTACTGTTGCCTTTATTAAGAACAGCTGCATAACCGGCAACAGCATTTTTAAAATCCTTCGCCTTCACATAACATTCACTGCGGAAATAATATGCCTGCAAAGAAAATGATCCATCAGGGTAGCGGCTTAAATAATTATCAAAACCTGCAATGGCATTTGCGCAATCGCCATTATTATATTTTAATTCTGCCGAAGCATAGGTTAATGAATCAGCTTCGGAAACACTGATAGATTTTCCTGAGCGTTTTAAAAAATCTACATACTCATTCGGTTTTCCCTGTTCTACATAAATGTTTTTAATGTTATCCAATGCCTCATCAGCCTCTGCAGATTGCGGATATGAACTTATCAGTTTTTGATAGTTCGTTAGTGCCTCATTATTGCTGTTGAGGTTGTAATAACTCAATCCTAACTTTAAATAAGTCTGTGGTTTTAGCCTGTTTGCATTAGGTAACAATAATATATTATTAAGATAAGGAATAGCATCTCTAAACTTTTCATCAGCCATGTATGTGTTGGCAATTTCCATTGTAACATCAGGTAAAAGATCGCTTGTTGGGTACTGTCTTGAGAGCGTATTTAATATCCTTATTTTTTCTGCTGAACTTTTTATTCCTGCGATCATAGCCTGCTGAAACAATGCATAATCACTTTGCGGCAATGCATTATTGATAACAGAATTGTACATGCTGTTGGCTTTGCTGTAATCCCTGTTCATGTAATAACTGTCGGCACTTCTTACATAAGCATCCTGCTCCATTGAAGAAGATTGTGATGAAACATTTGCGGCAACCTGTTGAAAATAATTTGATGCCTGTGGATAATTTTCTTTTTTAAGATAACTATATCCCAATAAATATTTAGCTGAAACAGGACTTGCTTCTCCCTGTGAAAAAGCAGCGCTTTGTAAATATGCAGTTGCATAACGGATGGCATCATCATAATGGTCTTGCCTGTATGCGATCTCTCCTTTCCAGAAATTTGCATAAGGCAAAACTTTACCGGCATTTGGATCCCGCAATATTTTTGTAAGCAATTCATCTGCGTTGCGAAGCTGCTGATCATTTATTAACTCTGTAGCCTTACCATATAAAATTCTTGGATAAATTTTTTGCATGGCAGGTGTTGGCCTGTCAAAAGATTCATACAAAGTAAGTGCATCATTAAAATTATTTGTGTTGGCTAAAATGCCTACAAGAATTTCTTTCGCTTCCGTAGCATATACTGATGTAGGATATAGATCCACAAAGTTTTTCATGCTGTTCAATGCAATATCCTGGTAGCCTAATTCATAAGATAATTTTGCATAATTGAATCTTGAAATTTCCTGCTGTTTACGGTTGCTGCTGTTGTTGGCGCTATATTGAAAAGCAGTTCTTGCATTTGCTTTTTGATTGGTTCTTATGTAAAGATCGCCGAGCAGGTACATTGAATTTTGTCCGAGCGAATCTTTTTCATTGCTCAATTGTTTAAACCCTTCAATGGCTTTATCCACCATGTTGGCTTCGTAATAACAATAACTTAACTCATACAAAATTTCTTTTGTAACCTTGCCACTGCTGTTTACATAAGCTTCCAGTAAAGGCAATGCTTTTGCAAAATTTCTTTTTTCAAAATAGATCTGCCCAATCAATAAGTTCAACTCTTTCTGATAATATAAATTACCTCTTTGTAAAACTTCTTCACCATAACGCAATGCTTCATCTTTCTTTCCCTGGAAATAATATATCTCTGCGATGTAATACGGCACCAGTCCTACATATTGCTCCTGGTTCTCTATTAATTTAAAAGCCTTTAATGCTTCAGCATAATTCCTGTCACGGTAACTTATAAAACCATAATAATAATTTGCGGGATAATAATATTTGTTCTTCGGCAATTGATGTATCTCGTTGAACAAAGGTTTTGCATCCTCAAATCTTTTTAAATTAAAATAAGAATAGGCCAGTTCAAATTTTGCATCAGCAATTTCTTCGTTGCTTAAATTATCATAGCCGGCTCTTTCATAATAAGTAACAGCGTTCTCAAAATCATTTCGTATAAAATAAAATTTAGCAAGATGATAGCTCATTATTTGCTGACGTGGCTCGTTGTTAGCAACGGCAATAAAACTTTTAGCCTGGTCTTCTGCAACTCCCTGGTCTAATGCAAGACCGCAAACAATAAAATAATATTCAATTTCCTGGTTTAAGTAAGTGTGGCTGCTGGCGGTGTTTTCAGGATATTTTTGTTTCAGCTCTTTTAATAAAGGATATGCCAATGCATATTGCTCCTGGATAAAAAAATCCTTAGCCTGTTTAAAACTTCGCTCCGGATCAGTAACATTATAATTGGCCTGGGAAAAACCTGCAAAAGAAATTATGAGAAAAATGAAAATAGAAAAAAGGCGATTCATTAATTGGAGGTTTTAATTATGTAACACTTTTGTTTTTCATTGATAGATATCTATGCAAAAGTACAAACCACATTCCATTATGGTTTTATACCTGATGATAAAATAAAACTTTAAATTGCACAAGCATTGTTAATACAATTATAAATGTAAAACTATGAGAAAGCTTTTTTCAACAAGATATAATGCCGGCACACATAACACAGCTTTGCTGGTACTGCGTTTGGGCCTTGGAATGTTACTGGCGCATCACGGATATCTTAAGCTTTCTGACTTTCATCAAACTGAAAGTTTTATGCCGGATATTATGGGATTACCAAAATCAATGGTTGCAGGCCTTGTAATTTTTGCAGAATTATTTTGCGGCATTCTTATTATACTTGGCATGTTTACACGCCTTGCGTGCATACCAATAATTATTATGTTCCTTGTAATTATTTTTAAAGTTGGACATGCAGATTTTTTTGGAAAAGAAGAATTACCGACAGCATACATCATTCCTTTTATTGCATTACTATTTTCCGGGGCCGGAAAAATTAGTATTGATAACATGATAAGTAAATAAATTTTACATCATTGTTTACTTCCGAAACACAGATACGTATTCATTATGCACTCACTGACCAGATGGGGGTTGTTTACCATGGACACTATGCGCAATTTTATGAGATAGGCAGAACAGAAGCTATACGTGAACTTGGTTTCACTTACAAGGAGATCGAAAAAATGGGGATCCTTCTTGTTGTAACAGATATTCATACCCGTTTTTTACGCCCTGCAAAATATGATGACCTGATAACTGTAAAAACTTCTTTAAGAGAAATTCCGGAACATCATAAGATCGTTTTTCACAGTGAAATTTATAATGAGGAAAATCAATTATTGAATACCGGCGATGTTACACTTTATTTTATGGAGGCAAAAACTATGAAGCGTTGTGAAATGCCTGTTGTGTTGAAAGAAAAGTTGTCAATTTTTTTTTAAATAAACGGACAATAGGCAATTGAGAAAAATAATTTTAGATGCCCGTTACTTTGCCTATTGCCAATTATTTACACTCTGTGATTATCGGCTCTCCAGTTTTGTATAGCTTTTTTAATATCATCGCCTTTCATATTTTCATCGGCAGCTTTTTGTGCAAGAGAAGGAAATTCTGCATCAGCAGCAAAACGCAAAGCAATAATTTGTCCTAATCTTAGGCGGCTGTCCAATGGTTTTCCTGTTAAAATAAAATGTCTGAAATTTTCTTCTGCCCTTATTGCCCTGTCCTGCGCTCCTAATGCAAAGCCTCGTGTATAAATGTAAAAGAATATACTTACGATAGATAGAGCAAATATTAAACCTGCATCAAGCCTGCCTGAACGATGATCATATGCTCTGTAAAAATTCCAGACTGAGCCTGCTAAAATTGCTACAATCAAAATAAGAAGAACAAAATGATACATGGGTACATAACGGCTGTGGTTTTTATAATTTTGAGGTTGCATTTCTAAAAAATTTAAAAGGTTTAAGGATTTAAGATTGTGAAGATATAATTTAAAATACTATTACATCGTACATCTTACTTCTTACATCGTACATCATTTCAACACATCCAGCACCTTCCACATTTTTTCTCTCACTGATGAAGCACTTCCATCAAAATTATTTATGATGAAAGAAAAAGTATACTCCACTCCTTCTTTATTTTTTATGTAGCCTGTATAACTTCTTACGCCGTTAATATATCCGTCTTTCATTTTGATGCCATTTATTTCCGGCAGATCATAATAAAAAGAGGAGAACCAGTTTTGATCTTTTGCATATTGCATTACAGTTACCAAAGCATTTGTGGTTACACGGTTTGCGGGAGATAATCCGCTGCCATCAATTATTTTTAAAGAAGAAATTTCAATTCCTTTTTTGCTCCAGAGATCACGAATTACTTTTACACCTGCATCGGTTGTTCCGGTTTTTGTTTTTTCATATCCAATAGTTTTTACCAATGCTTCTCCATATAAATTAATGCTGCGTTTTAAAAACCAATACATGATGCTGTCAAGCGATGACGAAGTATGCGTATAAAATATTGTAGCTGGCTGGTGCCATTTACTTTTTGCTTTTAAATAATTAGTGTTGTCGTCAGGATAAATTTTGCCGGGAGCAATATTATTAAAAACCGTTGCTGCCAGAAGTTTTCCGCCATCAGACATTGCTCCTGAGATCACAAAACTATCCTCGTTTACAGGAATTGTTCCTCTCACAAACCCCGTTTCGGCATCAGGTGCTAAATAAATATATGCATTATCGCCACTGCCTTTTTCTGCTGCAGTGAGTTCATTTATTAAATGAATGCCAGGTAAAAATTTTGGTCGTGTAGAAGATATTTTTACAGAGTCGCCAATTTTTCCCCCTGACTTCAAAATAAGATCATACTGATTTTCCCGCCAGTTTAATGCCGATGCACCTGCACCATAATAATTTCCAATGTCCTGCCATATCCATCCATCAGGCGTTCTTTGTGTTCCCCACATCCTGTCATCTCCTACAACTATTCCCTTTATCTGCCTGATATTATTTTGCTTTATTGCATTTTCAAATTCTGCAAGAACAATATTTTCTTTAGTAGTTGAATAACGCCAGCTTCCTAATGTTGGATCGCCGCTTCCTGTTATATAAATATTGCCGGTTAAAATTCCATCATCAATTTTTCCATCATACCCTAAAGTGGTTTTATAAGTGTAATCCTTTCCCAATAATTCAAAAGCAGTTATTGCGGTAATAACTTTCTGGCAACTTGCAGGCGCTAATCCTGTTTGCGAATTCCTGTCAAAGATCATTTTACCCGTTTTACTATCAACAACAAACAGACTGATGGTTCCATGTTTAAATTGCGAATCAGCCTGCAGTTTATTAATGGCAAGTTCAAGTTTTTGCGAAACACTTTGTGCATGCGTGTTGGTCACGAAGAAGAAAAATATAAAGGCAAGCTTCATAATAAATTAATATTGCACTAAAATAAATCATTCAGCATAAATGATAAATGCATCGATAATAACCATAGGCGACGAACTATTAATCGGACAGGTAATAGACACCAACAGCGCATGGATGGCACAGGAATTAAACAGGGCAGGCATTTTAGTAACACGCCGTGTGGCAGTTGGCGATAACGAAAATGATATCCGCAATGCGTTGGATGAAGAAAGCGATCATGCAGAAATTATTTTAATAACCGGCGGACTTGGCCCAACCAATGATGATATTACAAAGCCTTTGCTGTGTAAATATTTTAATGGCAAAATGATAATTAACGAAGATGCTTTGCAAAATGTAAAATATCTTTTTGAAAAAGTATTTAAAAGACCTGTAACAGATGTAAATCTTAAACAGGCTGAGGTGCCTGATGTCTGCATAGTTATACAAAACAAAAGAGGTACAGCGCCTGGGATGTGGTTTGAAAAAAACGGGAAGATATTTGTCAGCATGCCCGGTGTACCAAATGAAATGCAAGGAATGATGAAAGAGGTGATAGAAAAATTGAAAAATAAATTTCAACTTCCTGTTATCATTCACAAAACATTATTAACTGCTGGCATTGGAGAATCAATGTTGGCAGAGCATATAAAAGATTTTGAATCTGCACTTCCATCCAATATTAAATT
>DATCOF010000174.1:0-5915 GCA_036564845.1 Chitinophagaceae bacterium
GTGTTTATCCATTTATAATTTCTTGGACCGCCAACATAATCGAAGTGATAATAAATTCCGTAACCACCGGTTCTTGGTTTATCTGTGAGTTTTGGAAGCTTGCGAATGTTGCCCCAGTTATCATCGCACAACAATAGTGTAACATCATCCGGCACTCTCATTCCTTTATCATAATAGTCCTGCACTTCTTTATACAAAGCCCAAAGTTGCGGAGTTGCAGATGCAGGTTTATGTGTTATATCTTCAATTATTTTTCTTTGATCAGCAACAATTTTTTCAAGAAGATCAATGGCTGTTCCTTCGGTCATTGGTTTATCACCATCGCCACGCATCCCAATATTGACAATACTTTCATGCGACCCCATATTCTCAATTCCTTTCTTCCAGAATTCATCGAGCACAACTTTATTGCTGTCGTAATCCCATTTTCCTTTGCCATATCTTTTCCATTCCTGTTGCGCTCTCAGCATTGGCTCATGATGTGATGTGCCCATTACAATTCCCCATTTATCTGCAAGAATTGGATTCAATTTATCATCATCGTTGAAGGCATTGTTCCACATGGCGGGCCACAAATAATTTGCTTTCAGCCGCAACAGCAATTCAAAAATAGTTTCGTAAACGTTGTGATTAACGCCACCGAATTTTTCTTTTGTCCAGCCGGAAAATGCAGGCGCTTCATCATTGATAAAAATGCCGCGATATTTTACAGAAGGATGGTCCTGCAGAAAAATATTTTTCTTTACATACACTTCATTTTTTTTCTTTACCGGAACATCTGCCCACCAGTACCATGGCGATACACCCATTTGCTTTGATAATTCAAAAACACCATAGGCCGTTCCTCTTTTGTCACTTCCTGCAATTATTAATGCATTATCAATCCCTTTAAAAGGGTTATTTACAATTTGAATTTGAAATGCTTCCCATTTCCCTTTGGTGTTATTAATATTTATTTTTTTTTCTTCAACAAATTGATGAATGATTGATGAATGTTCAATGCTTCCAATGATGATGATGTTTTTATCAGCAGCAGAAAGTTGATGAATAATGTTTGTCTTTTTACCTGTTACCTTTTCAATATCACTTTGAAAAAGCATTGCTGTTTTTTGTATCAGCCAATCATCATTCGCATCTGTATAAATAGAAGTTGCAGTATTTGAAACTATAGCAAATGAGCCGGCTTCTTTTTTATCAGTAATAAAATTTTGAGAAAAAGAATTTAAACAATATGAGAAGAAGAGAATAAATATTGAAATAATTTTTTTCATAATCCTGCAATCTTTTAATCCTAAAAATCCTAATTCAGACAATCAAAATCCAATCGAGTTGCCACCATCTACCGGTAATACAACACCCGTAATATATTTTGATGCATCCGTTGCAAGAAACACAGCAGCATCACCTATATCAGCAGGTTGGCCCAATTCTCCCATTGGTGTTCTACCCATCACTTTGTTTTTTCTTTCGGGGTCATTGTTCAATGCCTTTGCACTCATATCGGTTGCAATAAACCCCGGTGCGATACAATTAACACGAATTCCTTTTGGTGAAAGTTCAACGGCCATTGCTCTTGTCATTCCTTCTATCGCTGATTTAGATGCTGTGTATGCGATCACTTTTGGTAAGCCGTATTGCGAAGCCATAGAGCTTATATTCACAATACTTCCATTTCCTTTTTCGAGCATGCATTTCACTACTTCTCTTGATAAAGCAAATACTGCTGTAACATTCGTTAATAAAATCTTTTGAAAATCTTCATCTGTCACTTCAGTAAATTCTTTCTTCATGTTGATACCTGCGTTGTTTACGAGAATATCAATTTTTGCATACTTATTAATGATACTTGCAACAAGTTTTGGGATTGTGTTAAGGTCACTGAGGTCACAGGAAAACGCATCGCATAATTCACCCAATTTATTTTTTGCATCATCTAATTTTTGTTGATCTCTTCCAACAATAATTGTATGAATATTATTTTGGACAAATTTTTCTGCGATGGCAAACCCAATGCCAGAGCCGCCGCCGGTAATTATTGCAATTTTATTCTGATGTATTTCCATTTTATTTTTTTAATTGTTACCTCCATTCCCCGGTGCGTAGGGGAATTTTAAATTCTTATAATATTCTAATGTATGATTGGGTTTTTCATAACCATTGGGCAAAGGCATTTTTGAAAATGTTTGAAAATATAAAAGGCATGCATTGCGCCACCACTCTGCATCTTTTTCCTGTATTGATAAAAACATTTTTACCTGCTGAAATTTTTCTTCATCAATAAAATTTTTTAAATCATTCCATTGTTGCTGCATCCATCTTACTGAATCAACTCCAAGTTGATATTTATAACAAAGCTCTTCCCACAAATTTTTTCCTGAATTCATTTTGTGGCTCCAACTCACATGATGAAACCAAAGTAAATATTTTTCATCGATGTTGTTTGAATCTTTCCATTGATCGCTAATTTCTTTTTTGTATTGAGACAATGCATTGCTTCCTGTTGCCGTTCTGTCAAAACCAATTCCAAAAGAATTTGCATGATGGTAATAAACAGGATTCCAATCAGCTCTTGCAAGATTATCAACCCATGGGCCAGGCCCGTAATGGTGGCCTGTTGCCATGATGTGATGCAAACCCAATGGCGTCATATAATTTACCACAGCTTCTCTTGAAGCAAGCATTATTTTTTCAATAGTATTTACAACCTGTTTGTTGTTAGAGAAAGTTTGCTTGATCCATTCATCTGCAATTTGTGCAGCAGTCAGATCATGATCCCACGCCAATCTTCCAAACGCATACCAGTTGGCTTGTGCAAAAGGATGGTTTGTCCAATTTCTTTCATTGCCTATGTTTGCTACGCCGGCAATCCCTGTGATAGAATAATTATCAACAGAGCCATCAATAATTTTTGCGATGGTTGAACCTTTGCCATTTGCATAAGTGTCTGCTTCCAATATTTCTTTAAATAAAGACGCTTCATAAACAAGATGCGTACCCTGCCCAAGATATTCCTGTGTTAATTGAAACTCCATCATCAATGGTGTTTGCGGCATTGCACCAAACAAAGGAGAGAAAGGTTCCCGTGGTTGAAAATCTATCGGACCATTTTTTACCTGCACCAAAACATTCTTCCTGAATTTCCCATCAAATGGTTTGAATTCATTGTATGCCTGTTTAAAGCGATCGGCAGATGCAATCGTTTGTGCGTTTGGATCTGTTATGGACGAATAAAATTTTTCAGTACTTTTTTGAACTCTTACATCATACACAAATGCACGCCACATTACAATTCCATGGTGAGGAGCTAAAGCATCTGCCAGCATGTTGGCACCGTCAACATGGCTTCTGCCGTAGGTTTGCGGGCCTGGTTGCCCTTCTGAATTTGCTTTTACTAAAAAGCCACCAAAGTCTGGGATGTAAGAATATATTTCATTTACTTTTTCATTCCACCATTTTTGTACATCTGCATTTAATGGGTCAGCAGTTTTTAATCCGCCAATTTCTATAGGCGCACTAAACTTAACGGTGAGATAAACTTTTATTCCATAATTGCGAAACACATCTGCAAGCGCTTTTACTTTTATCAAATAATCTTTTGTTAGAACAAGTGCATTTGCATTTACGTTTGTCAATACACTTCCGTTTATTCCTATTGATGCATTGGCTCTTGCATAATCAATATAACGTTGGTCAATGTAATCAGGAAGTTGATGCCAGTTCCATATTGAAACCCCTGCGTAGCCTCGCTCTACAGTTCTGTTTAAATTATCCCAATGATCTAAAATTCTGTTTTGAATTTTTGGAATGCTTATAATATTAAGCTGTTGAATATTTTGATGCGTTTGCAAAAGACGAAGAAAATTAAACACGCCATATAAAATTCCAACATCAGTATTTGCAGTGATGATAAAAATATTTTTGCCATCAACTTTTTTTGTTGTGATAAAAAATCCTTCGGGGCCTAAATTTTTTCCATCAATATTTAATGAGAGTTGTTTAATAGAAGAATTTGTAACAACACCAACCACAATTGAAGCATTATTTATTTGTGATTGCTCCGGAATTTTTTTGTTCACCAATCCCTGCAAACCATTTTGTAATTCTTTTTTTGCTGCTGTTAAAGTTGGAGAAGAACCATAAAAATTTATCGAACTAATTGAGTTTTTATATTGCTGTAAAATATTGTTATCGTCGATTTTGTTATACCGTAACCAAAGCCTGTAGCCATCATCAGCACAGCAAGAGGCTGCAACTGCAATACTATAAAGTAAAAGCATGGCACGTTTCATAACAGTAAAACGAATCGTTTTAAGGATGATTAAATTCCTTTTTTTAATGATGATTTTCTGATGATAAGATCAGACCGAACTATAATTGTATTGGTATGATGAATGTCACTTATTCCTTTTAAATGATTGATAAGGTTTCTTGCAGCGATCTCTCCCATGTCAATTCCCGGGTAATTAATGGTGGTTAATGCAGGCTCGATCAATTTACCAATGGCATCATTATTAAAACCAACAATGGCAATATCTTCAGGAATATTTATGCCATGCTCTTTTAAAGTCCTCATGCAAACTGCAGCAACAAAATCGTTGGTAATAAATGCACCATCCGGCAATGGTTTCATTTTTAAAATTTGCAAAGCCGTATCAACACCCGCTTTTTCACTAAGATCATTTACTATCAATAAATTTTCATCAAGTGGAATTTTATTATCAAATAAAGCATCCTGGTAACCTTTGTATCGCTGGGAATATACATTTCGTTTAAGGCTTGATGTTACATGAGCAATGCGTTTACAACCCTGCTCAATTAAATGTTTTGTTGCCTGGTAACCGCATTTATAATTATCAATAATAACAACGCTGTTATTGCCATCCTGTTCCACACGATCAAAAAAGATTACCGGCACACCTTTATCAACAAATGGTTTAAAATGATCAAGGTCTGTTGTATCAAATGCAAGTGAAGCGATCAGGCCATCAACTCTTTTATGAAAAAGATTTTTGGCGTTGGCTGCTTCTTTTTTATAACTCTCGGATGAGTGAGTAATGATAATATCATAACCGGCTTCTGCTGTTACTTTTTCAATTCCTGCTAAAACAGAAGTAATAAAATTACTGTTCAATTCATGAACAAGAACCCCGATGGTATTTGTTTGCTGCTGGCGGAGGTTACGTGCAAAATGATTGGAACGGTACCCTAATTCCTCTGCCAGGTCTGTAATTTTTTTTCTTGTTTTTTTGCTGACAACACTGTCATCATTTAACCCACGGCTTACAGTAGCTACAGAAATATTAAGCTTATTTGCAAGATCATAAATGGTAACTTCTTTTCTTTTATGCATACAAACGGTTACATAGTGTTGAGTAAAGCTAAAATAAATCTTTTTTAAAAAAAAATAATGTAATCGGTTGCATTTTTAAAAAATTTCTCTACTTTAGTTCTGGAATTGATGATTACGAAATTGCTATAATGAATTTAAAGAATGAATAAATATTACTAAAACGCATACTGATAAAGGGTTTTACTGATTATTCATTATTTCTTTTTTTTGTTGCTGCTTTCTTTTGGCCGGGCAAATTTCTTTTCAAACGATTCAAATATTGCTAAACTTACCAGGATTTTTTTAAAAAAGAGTTGATTGTAAAAAAGGGCAGGCTGATAAATGGTAATTTTCTGAAAATTGTCATTCTCCAATCCAGTGAAAACTAAGAACAAACAATCCAGATAAATATTTATCCGGCTTCCTAAACTAATAATTTTAAAAAATGCATTATGAAAGTGTTATGTAAAAAAACTTTGCCAAAATTCAATCCATTGCAATATGGTAAATTGCAAAAAATAATCGCAGTAGCGATATTAATTTTACCCCTTTTATTTTTTACTCTTACTGCCGCAGCTCAAAATAA
>DATCOF010000175.1:0-1761 GCA_036564845.1 Chitinophagaceae bacterium
CTAATAAGAGAGCCGGGTTTTATGGTTTAGATGTATATAGCCTTTGGGAAAGTATGGAGAGTATTATGCAGTATTTGAAAAAAACAGATCCATCTGCATTAAAAGTTGCAGAAGACGCATTCCAATGTTTTGAACCTTATAGAAATGAAGAAGGCCAATCGTATGCAAGGGCATCACAGTTTGTGCCGGAGTTGTGTGAAAATGAAGTGGTGCATTTGCTGAAAGAGATACAACAAAAGTTGCCCACTTACAATACCGACCATGAAAATGTTTTTAGTGCAGAACAAAATGCATTGGTTACAGTAAACGCTGAAAAGTATTACCGTGCAATGATTAAAGGAGGCCCGCATAGTTGGAATGTTCGTGACAGGCACATGGCCGATACACTGGAACGTTTATTAAAATTTCACGGAGAAACTTCTAAAGTAATTGTGTGGGAACACAACACACATGTTGGCGATGCAAGGGCAACGGATATGGCGGGTGAAGGGATGTTTAACATTGGTGAACTGGCAAGGATGCAGCATCATGAAAAAGGTGTGGTATTGGTGGGCTTTGGCTCATACAAAGGAACAGTAACGGCGGGACGAAGCTGGGGCGCTACTATGCAGGCCATGCAAATGCCCGAAGCAAGAAAAGGAAGTTGGGAATATTTACTGCATAGTGCCGGTAAAGAAAACAAATTATTGCTGATGGATGATTTTGCAGGCAATGATATATTTATGGAAAATCATATTGGCCACCGTGCCATTGGTGTAGTGTATAATCCCCAGTATGAGCAATATGGAAATTATGTTCCCACCATTTTACCGTTGCGTTATGATGCTTTTATTTATTTAGATGAAACAAGGGCATTGCATCCGCTGCATATAGAGCCTGATGGACAACAGGTGCCGGAAACATATCCGTTTGGGGTATAAGAAATTATTAAATTGATGCTACCAATTTATGTATCTGAATCAACAGGTTTGCTTTCTAGAGAACGGGTAACTCCTATTCTATTATTTTTTTAAACTTTCTTAACCGCAGACTTTTTAGGGTGTAGATTTTTCTGCTGTTTTCTTTCCTGCTGGTTTTTTGGCTACAGATTTTTTACCTGTAGCTTTCTCAGGCACCTTAGCTCCTTTGGCCCGTGCTTCAGACAAACCTATAGCAATTGCCTGCTTTGGATTGGTAACTTTTTTATTACTTTTTCCGCTTTTTAATTGTCCATGCTTCATTTCGTGCATGGTTTCCTGTACTGACTCCTGGGATTTTTTTGAATACTTAGCCATGATTAAATTTTAATGGGTTAATAAATAAAAAAACGTAGAAAATTATTATGCCAAAATTATAATATTAAAACTTAAAAACAATTTTATGTCAGCAAACACAGGTGAAAACGAACAGGGACTAAGAAAGATAATTGACATGACTATAATGATCAGCATCGTAATTTTGTTGATGCATTTTTATTTTTATTGCTATAAAGCATTTGAAGAATGGCAATGGACGAGTTCAATAACCGACAGATTATTGTCGAATTTTAAAACAGGTTTATTTAAGAATTTCTATTTCTCCAAAGTGATTGCCCTGGGATTGTCGAAGCGTTTCTGAACTTTACTTATAATTATTTAGCCTTACTTTAATTGGCTGATTTTCAATTCTCTATAACAACTCTCCTTTTCTTTAGAAATTACTTTTACTCTCCCTAACCCATTTTTTATAGAGTAAATTATAGAGTAAAATGTTATTACCAATCAAACTCATTTGTAAAAAAAG
>DATCOF010000176.1:0-11952 GCA_036564845.1 Chitinophagaceae bacterium
AAAAAAGCCTATGCCAATTTAAAGAAGCATGGCATTAATGGGCTGGTTATAATTGGCGGTGATGGCTCATTTCGTGGTGCACAGGTATTCAGCAACGAGTTTGATATTCCTTGCATCGGTGTGCCCGGCACAATTGATAAAGATATTGCCGGCACTGATTTTACAATTGGTTTCGACACTGCAGTAAATACAGCTGTAGAAGCCATTGATAAAATAAGAGATACGATGGATGCACACGACCGCCTGTTTGTAATTGAAGTGATGGGCCGTGATTCAGGATATATTGCTTTGCACAGCGGCATTGCAACCGGTGCTGAAAATATTTTGATACCGGAAAAAGAAACAGACATTGAAGGCATAGTTACTGCATTGATGGAAAAAGGGCGAAGAGAAAAACTGGTGAACCTGATAGTAGTGGCAGAAGGAAAATATGGCGGTGCCAATGAAGTGGCAAAGGTTCTAAGAGAAAGATTGCCTGACCAGGAAGTGAGGGTATGTGTTTTGGGCCATATACAAAGAGGTGGGGCACCAAGTTGTTTCGACAGGATTATCGCCAGCCGTATGGGGTATGCATCTATTGAATGCTTGATGGAAAAAAGATTTAATGTATTTGTTGGGATTGTTAACAACCGTATGCATTATATTCCATTAAATGAGGCAGTAAAAAAGAAACAAAGAATAAGTGAAGAGTGGATGAAAATTGTAAAAATATTATCTTCTTAAATCAGTCATTTGTCAATCGCCAATAAGCCACTGGTCAATAAGTCAATCCTAAATAAGCTTTATTGTCTTATGAAAATAATGAACCCAATGACTCAATGACAAATGGCTCAATGACCCAATGACCAAATAATTTAAAGTAAAAGAATATGTCAAAAACTATAGCTAAATACCTGCACCGCAATCTTGATAGACAGGCAGGTATTGAACACAGTATCAAGCGAACTAAAATTGTTGCAACCGTAGGCCCAGCCTGCGATACGTACGAAAAGTTATTAGATCTTGTAAAAGCAGGTGTAAATGTTTTTCGTCTTAATTTTTCTCATGGGTCGCATGAAGGTAAAGCGAAAGTGATTGAATTGATCCGAAAAATAAATGATTCAGAACCTTACAACATTGCAATACTCGCTGATCTGCAGGGTCCCAAACTTCGTGTAGGAGAAATTGAAAATGATACCCTGGAAATAGTGCCGGGTGATGTACTTACTTTCACAAACATTCAATGCGTCGGTAATAAAGAACGTATTTATGTTAGTTATCCAAACCTGCATTCAGATGTTAAGATAGGCAATCTCATTATGATCGATGATGGCAAACTTGAAGTGAGGGTTACAGAAATATGTAAGAACAATGATATAAAAGTTGTGGTGATAATGGGCGGCACTCTTTCATCAAAAAAAGGGATCAATTTACCTGATACAAAAATTTCGTTACCTGCATTAACTGGAAAAGATCTTATCGATCTTGATTTTGTAATTGAACAGGAGGTAGACTGGATAGCGCTTTCGTTTGTAAGAGAGGTAAAAGATATTACTGACCTGAAAACAATTTTAAAAGAGCACAACAGCAAAGCAAAAGTTATTGCAAAGATCGAAAAGCCTGAAGCGCTTACAAACATCAGGGACATAATAATTGAAAGTGATGCCATCATGATCGCACGTGGAGATCTTGGTGTTGAGCTTCCCATAGAAAAAGTTCCGCTGATACAAAATGAATTGATACGAAAATGTATGCACAGGGCCAAGCCCGTAATTGTTGCAACGCAGATGATGGAAAGTATGATAGACCGTATCAAACCAAACCGCAGTGAGATAACAGATGTTGCCAATGCAGTGCTGGAAGGTGCTGATGCTGTAATGTTGAGTGCGGAAACCGCCACAGGTATGCATCCTACGTTGGTTGTACAAACCATGAGCAAGATAATTTTAGAAGTGGAAAAAACTGCGTATGATTATAACCGTGATGATATTCTTGCGCCACAATCGCATTCGCCATCTTTTTTAAGTGATGCATTATGTTACAGTGCCTGTAAACTTGCGCAGGATGTAAATGCAGAAGCGTTGATAGGGATGACTCAAACCGGTTATACAGCTTTTATGCTTAGCAGTTATCGCCCTAAATCTTTATTGTATATCTATAGTAAAGAACAAAGTTTAATTAACCAGCTAAGCCTGAGTTGGGGTGTAAGAGCTTTTTATTATAATGAAGAAGACAGCCTTGATGATATAATTTTTGATGAAATAAATATGTTGAAAGAAAGAGGATTTTTAAAAGTGGGCGATCTTGTAGTAAATACCGGCAGCACGCCGGTAGATAAACATTTACCAACAAACACTTTAAAAATTACACGGGTAGAATAATGTCATTGATTCAATAGGTCATTGAGTCATGAAGTCATTAAACCATTGAGTCATTAAACCATTGTTCACATTGACCATTCTTATCTCCAGCAAACAATAATAACTGCTGCAATAATATTTCCTAAAACCTGGTAACCGCCATTTATGAAAAATAATCCTAATGGCTTTTTTTCATAAAGCATATTAATACCCATGGAAGTACAGGCAAAGAATACGCCTGTAAATGCTCCTAATTTTACACCTGACATCCAACCCCACATTCCAACACGGTATGCTAAAAATGCAATGGTTGTACTTGTGACGAACATTAAAATAAATGAAGCGAACATAATTGCGCCAACTCCTTTTTTCCCATTCGGATCACTCATATCTATCTTATTATAAGCGATCCATTTTTTTTGAAACAAAAAAGAATACCACAGTGCGCCTAGCATAAAGTAGCCTATAGTACCCACCAGTACAGCGATCCAGTTAATGTCCTTAAAGATTTGCATTATCATAAAAATAGTTTTGGTTAAGAGTGAAAGGCAGAAAAATACGAACTCTTTTTTCTATTTGCAAACAAAAAAGTTTAGAAGGTTTAGAAAAGTTGCTCATCACACATCACCGATAACTCATCACAAATCACAAATCACTCTTCCCCATAAACATCTGTAACTTTTTCTTTGCATCATAGCGGATCTTATTTTTTAAATATCCACTCCATCCCAATAGCACTCCGGGTAAGCCCAAAGCCTGCCTACTCCATTTATAAATATCAAATTCATCTGTGTGCTCTGTTATCTTACCATTTTCAATTCGCATGTGTGCTTTTACTTTGTTCACAACTCTTCTTCCTGTTTTTGAGAATGTGTACGTTGCAGTCCAGTTACAGGTTCCGTACTCTCCATCAGTTTCAATCCTGTCTGCATGCAAAGTAAAATCCTTTGCATTTTTACAAAGCATTTCCCACATAGCGCCTACTTCTCTTCCCTGCAATATTCCAAAAACAGGATCATTAAAAATGGGATCTACTGCATAACAATTTTGCATCGTTGTATAATCAAGCCGTGCAAATGCATCGTAAAAGGTTTGTATAAACTCTTCATTATTATTCATACATACAATTTAGTTTCTTTACATTTAGAATTCTAAAATCATTACATGAAAAAATTTATTTTCCTCTTCGTTTATGTCTTTGTTACTTTTTCTGTTTCGGCACAGGAAGACAGTACATGGTTTGTAAACAACTATACTAAAATAGAAAGATACATACCTATGAGAGATGGTATAAAATTATTTACCTCGGTTTATATTCCAAAAGACAAAACTGAAACCCATCCTATTTTAATGACACGCACACCCTATTCCTGTAAGCCTTACGGAGAAGATAAATTTTCAGAAATATGGAAAACGTATCGCATAGCTTATTTAAAAGAAAATTATATAATAGTTACACAAGATGTTAGAGGAAGATATATGAGCGAGGGCGAGTTTGTGGATGTGCGCCCCTTCAATGCAAATAAAAAAACCAATAAAGATATTGATGAAGCAAGTGATACATACGATGCTATTGACTGGCTGATAAAAAATGTTGCCGGCAACAATGGAAAAGTTGGTATAATAGGCACATCTTACCCTGGCTTTTATTCAACAGAAGCTGCGCTGAGCGGTCACCCTGCGCTAAAGGCTGTCAGCCCGCAGGCGCCTGTTACAGATTGGTTTATGGGAGATGATTTTCATCACAAAGGAGCATTTTTTACAATGGATGGCTTTGAATTTTATTCAACTTTTGGTAAGCCTCATCCAAAACCTACAATGGATTATGGCACAGGTTTTACAACTCCGATAAAAGATAATTACAAATTTTATTTACAAACGGGCGCATTAAAAAACTTTGAAAGATTAATTGGTGACAGCATAAAATTCTGGCATGAATTATATCAGCACCCCAATTACGATGCGTGGTGGAAGGCCCGCAATGCAAGAGTGGGCTTGTATAATGTAAAACCCGCCATGCTTTGGGTTGGCGGCTTGTTTGATGCAGAGGATTGCTTTGGTGCATGGAACTGTTACAAGGCAACAGAAAAACAAAGCCCGCAAACCAATAGCAGAATAGTGATGGGCCCATGGTATCACGGGCAATGGAGTGCAGAAGGAAATTTTTTAGGAAACGTTCGTTTTGCCGGCAACACATCAGATTATTTTCAGAAAAATATTGAGACCCCTTTCTTTAATTATTATTTAAAAGGAAAAGGAAGTGATTCACAAATTGCAGAAGCAAATATTTTTTTTACAGGAGAAAATAACTGGAAAAAATTTGATCAGTGGCCACCGCAAAATATTGCTGCAACAAATTTATTTTTACTTGCAAATAATAAAGCGTCATTTGAAACCAAAAACCAAAAGTCGCAAACAACAAACAGTTTCGATGAATACATAAGCGATCCGGCACATCCTGTTCCTTACACAGAAGATGTTCACAACAGAAGAACAAGAGAATACATGATCGATGATCAGCGCTTTGCAGAAAGGCGAACCGATGTTTTGAGTTATGAAACAGATACTTTAAATAATGACATAACCCTTGCCGGGACAGTGATTGCGGATATTATGACAAGTATTTCTACAACTGATGCAGATTTTGTGGTGAAATTAATTGATGTATTCCCCGATGATTTTGAATATCCTGATACTCGTCCTTCTTTTGGAAGAATGAGCGGAGGAAGCTATCCGATGGGTGGATATGAAATGTTGGTTCGTGCAGAAATTATGAGAGGTAAATTCAGAAACAGTTTTGAAAGGCCTGAGCCATTTACTCCCGGTAAGATCACTGAAGTAAAATGGGAATTGCCCGATGTTGCTCATACATTTAAAAGAGGACACAGGATTATGATACAGGTGCAAAGCAGTTGGTTCCCGTTAGCAGACAGGAATCCGCAAAAGTTTATTGACATCTATCATGCAGAAGATAAAGATTTTCAAAAAGCAACCATCCGCATTTATCATGATGGAACAAATAATTCAAAAATAATTTTACCGGTCTTAAAATAACATAATGAAAAAAATCGTTTTTCTTTTCTTTTTAATTGAATCTTCTTTTAATCTTTTTGCTCAAAATGCTGACAGCGCCTGGATGATAAATAATTATTACAAAATAGAAAGACAGATACCGATGAGAGATGGTATAAAGTTGTTTACTGCCGTTTATATTCCAAAAGATAAAACTGCAAAACATCCTTTTTTAATTAACCGTACACCTTATTCTTCTGCCCCGTATGGTGAAAATAAATTCCCATCTTTTTATCGTACTTATCAAATGGCGTACTTAAAAGAAAATTATATTATGGTTAGGCAGGATGTGCGTGGACGTTACATGAGCGAAGGAATTAATCTTGAAGTAACACCGTATATCCCAAATAAAAAATTAAAAACTGATGTTGATGAAAGCAGCGACACGTATGATACTGTTGATTGGCTTATAAAAAATATTGAAAACAATAATGGCCGTGTTGGAATTTCCGGAATTTCTTATCCGGGCTTTTATGCCACAGCATCCTTGCCTGGCGCACATCCTGCGATAAAAGCAGTAAGCCCCCAGGCGCCCGTTACGGATGAATTTGTTGGCGATGATGCAAATCATAACGGCGCATTTTTCCTGCTGGATAATTTTGATTTCATGAATGACTTTGGCAAAGAAAGAAATCGGCCAGTTCAGGATTATGGTTCAGAAGTGTTTACTGTAAACCGTACCGATGTGTACAAATATTTTTTAAATATTGGCCCGTTGAAAAATACTCAATCAGAAAAATATTTTAATCATAGAAGTTATATCTGGAACGAATACCTGGCGCATGATACGTATGATAATTATTGGAGAGCAAGAAATATTCGCCGGCATTTAAAAAATATAAACATACCAACGTTGGTGGTTGGCGGATGGTTTGATGCAGAAGATCTTTTTGGCTCCCTGCATACTTATGAAGCAATTGAAAAGCAAAGTCCGAAAAATAACAACAGGCTTGTAATGGGGCCATGGACGCATGGTGCATGGGCTTCAGGTGAATGGAATAAATTCGGCACGTATGATTTCGGAAGTAACACAAGCAAATATTTTCAGGATAGTTTAGAGATAAAATTTTTTAATTCTTATTTAAAAGACAAAGGAGATTTTAATGCAGCAGAAGCCACTGTTTTTGAAACAGGAACTAACCAATGGAAAAATTATTTTACATGGCCACCACAAAATGTAAAACCAACAAATTTATATTTTAGCACAGGAGAAAAATTATCTTTTGAAACTCCTTCAAAAAGTACAAAATCATTTTCAGAATACATCAGCGATCCCAAAAAACCTGTTCCGTACACCAACGGAACTTACCGCAGAAGGAACAATGAATACATGGTGGAAGATCAGCGATTCACTGCCAACAGGCCGGATGTAATTGTATTTGAGACCACACCTCTTGAAAATAATATGACATTAACAGGAAGAATCTTCGCTGATCTTTTTGTAAGCACAACAGGAACCGATGCAGATTTTATTGTAAAGGTTATTGATGTATTACCGGAAACTGAAATTACTCCGCGTGGTGCCCCAAGAGACCTGTCCATGGCAGGTTACCAAAGATTGGTAAGAGCAGAAGTGATGAGAGGAAAATTCAGGAACAATTATGCAAAGCCTGAGCCCTTTACGCCAAACAAAATAAGCGAAGTAAAATTTGAATTGAATGATGTGAACCATGTTTTTAAGAAGGGACATAAAATAATGGTACAGGTGCAAAGCAGTTGGTTTCCTTTAGTTGATATCAATCCACAAAAATTTATTCGCATTCCTGATGCCAATGAAAATGATTTTCAAAAAGCAACGATAAGAGTTTATCATGATGGAAGTAATAATTCTAAAATTGTTTTACCTGTTTTAAATATGTAAGATGAAAAAAATATTGTTGTTCCCTTTGCTTTTTATTTCTATTTCACTCTTCAGCCAGGATATGAATGAAATAAATATTGTTCCAAAGCCGGTAAGTATAAAAAAAACCGAAGGCACATTTCTTTTAGACAAACAAACCTGTATTTTAAGTTATATTAATGATGACAATGCCAACATACTTAATTCCTATTTAGAAAAGCTATACGGGTTCGCTTTACCTATTAAAAAAACTATTCAAAAAAATGAAAAATGCATTTTCTTTTCATCAATCCATTATGAGGGTAGTTTGCCTAATGAAGAATATAGCTTAACAGTCCAAAAAAATCAAATAGAGATCGCTTCAAAAACAGAAGCTGGCGGGTTTTACGGCATTCAAACTTTATTACAACTTCTTCCAACATCAAAAAAAATTCCATTATCAATTCCTCAATTATCAATTTATGATTATCCCCGCTTTCCTTATCGCGGAATGCATCTTGATGTTGGACGCCATTTTTTTCCACCCTCATTCATAAAAAAATATATTGATTATTTAGCGTATCATAAATTCAATACTTTTCACTGGCACCTTACTGAAGACCAGGGATGGAGAATTGAAATAAAGAAATATCCGAAGCTCACTTCTGTTGGTGGTTACAGAAATGGAACTATCATCGGGCGGTATCCCGGTAAAGGAAATGACGGAATAAAATATGGCGGATATTATACACAGGAAGAAATTAAAGACATCGTAAAATATGCAGCCGACCGCTATATTACTATCATTCCTGAAATAGAAATGCCGGGGCATTCATCTGCAGCCATTGCAGCTTATCCTGAACTTAGTTGTTTTCCGAATGAACCGACGAAAGTAGCTACAGGCACGGCATGGAGCGGAAGTACACAAGGCAAACAGGTGCAACAGGCATGGGGAGTTTTTGAAGATGTGTATTGTCCCTCAGAATATACTTTTCATTTTTTAGAAGATGTTCTGGATGAAGTGATGCAATTATTTCCATCAAAATATATCCACATTGGCGGCGATGAGTGTCCCAAAGAAAACTGGAAGCGCTCCGCTTTTTGCCAGCAATTGATCAAAGAAAAAAATCTGAAAGATGAACATGGTTTGCAGAGTTATTTCATCCAGCGAATTGAAAAATATGTAAACAGTAAAGGAAGACAGATTATTGGCTGGGATGAAATTTTAGAAGGCGGTCTTGCACCCAATGCAACTGTAATGAGCTGGCAGGGAGAGCAGGGAGGAATTGCTGCCGCGAAAGATCATCACAATGTAATAATGACGCCGGGTGCGTATTGTTATCTTGATCATTCGCAAAGTAAGAATGAAGACAGTGTTACGTTTGGCAGTTATCTTCCTTTGGAAACTGTTTATAATTATGAGCCAATCCCAAAAGGATTAAATGCTGATGAAGCAAAATATATTTTAGGTGCTCAGGGAAATGTGTGGACAGAATATATGAGCAATCCCAAAAAAGTTGAGTACATGGTCTTCCCACGAATGAGCGCATTAAGCGAAGTGTTGTGGAGCCCTAAAGAAAAAAGAGACTGGAAAGATTTTGCAAGAAGGTTACCTGCTTTAATAAAACGATACGATCAATGGAACGCAGGTTATAGTACTGCCTATTATAACTTACAGCCTTCCATTTTATCAACACCTGATTACAATGGAATTTTATGGAAATTGGAAACTAAAAATAAAAATGCTGTTATACAGTTTAATAAGGAACTTGATATTTCTGATCCGCCTAATCCGCCTGCATTTCAAACTTACACTAAACCAATTCTAATAAATAAAACAGGAATATATTCTTCATGGCTGATGAATAATGGTAAAAGAGCAAATTCAATAACTCAAAATTTTTCTTTCAATAAAGCAACAGGTAAAAAAATAACACTTAAAGATCAGTCATCTTCAAACTATCCCGGCAGCGGCGCATTTACTTTGGTGAATGGTGTTATCACAGAAAGAGGATTAAATCAATCATCAGAATGGTTGGGATTTTTAGGAAAAGATATAGAAGCAACCATTGATCTTGGCAAAGCAGAAAATATAAATAAAATAACATTGGATGTTTTAAAGCAGGAAGGAAGCTGGATATATCTTCCATCATCTGTTGAATTTTTTACTTCCACTGATGGCATTAATTTTATTTCGCAGGGAACTTTAAAACCTGATAGTAATGGCACATGGATAAACGAAAGAAAAATTGAAAAGCAATTGAATAATGTTTCAGCAAAATTTATAAAAGTGATCGCAAAAAATTACGGAATTATTCCTTCCGGCAAAGCAGGTGGCGGTAATCCTGCATGGTTGTTTGCTGATGAGATAGAAGTGGAATAATTTCTGAACCACGATTTGGGAAGATTAAAAAGATTAAAAAGAAAAAAAATTGACGATCAACTCAAATCCATTTAATCCAATAATCCACCCATATCATAGTTCAGACAAATACTCAAATCATGTTTCAGATTTTTTTAAATAATTTTACCAAAAAACAAGCGCATGCGTCCAAGAATTGATCTTACTGATTCATTAGAAAAAATTCCCGTAAAAATATTCCCTTCTCCAAAGGAAGGTTCCAATTATGTTGCCAACATAATTGGTGTTCTTATAAAAGAAAAAGAAGCAAAGGGTGAAAAATGTATCATCGGTTTAGCAACAGGTTCTACACCAAAAACATTGTATGCAGAACTGGTGCGAATGCACAAGGAGGAAGGATTGAGTTTTAAGAATGTGATCACTTTTAATCTCGATCAGTATTATCCCATGGAAGCAAATGCTTTGCAGAGCTATCATTATTTTATGCGCAAATATTTGTTTGAGCAAACTGATATTGATCCCGACAATTATTTTCTGCCTGATGGTATGTTGCCAAAAGAAAAGGTAAAAGAGCATTGCCTTGAGTATGAAAGAAAAATTGAAGAAGCCGGCGGGTTAGACTTGCAGATTCTTGGCATTGGTATCAATGGGCATATCGGTTTTAATGAGCCTGGCTCTGCCATCTATTCAAAAACAAGACTGATAACTTTAGATAATTCTACGCGGCTTGCCAACTCTCACGAGTTCGGAAATATTTCGCAGGTGCCGCGGATGGCAATAACCATGGGCATCAGCACGATCTTAAAATCAAAAGAAATTATTTTGATGGCATGGGGGCAAAATAAAGCACCCGTAATTAAAAAAGCAGTTGAAGATGATGACACAGAAGAAGTGCCTGCATCATTATTACAGAATCATGATAACTGCACATTTGTAATTGATGAATCTGCGGCAAGTGAGCTAACAAGATTTAAATCACCATGGCTCACCGGCGAATGTGAATGGACACCAAGAATTGTTCGCAGTGCAGTAATTGGCCTCGCATTAAAATTGAATAAACCCGTGCTAAGCTTAACCAATAACGATTACAATGATCATGGGTTAAGTGATCTGCTGACAGAGAAAGGAGATTCCTACGAAATAAATCTTGAAGTTTATTACATGCTTAGAGACAGTATTACCGGGTGGCCCGGTGGCAAACCCAATACAAGTCATGCACGGCATCCTGAAAGAAGCACTCCATTCCCAAAAAAAGTTTTGATATTTTCTCCGCATCCCGATGATGATGTAATAAGCATGGGCGGTACTTTCATGCGTTTGCACGACCAAGGGCATGAAGTGCATGTAGGTTATCAAACCAGTGGTAACATTGCGGTCACTGATGAATTTGTAACACGCTTTATTGATTTTGCTGTGGGCTTCGAAAATATTTTTGGAATAGATGATACCAAAAGCAAAAAGATACTGGATGATGCAACAGCATTTTTAAATTCAAAAAGATCAACAGAAAAAGACAGTGAAGAAATAAGAACGATAAAAGGATTGATACGCCGTTGCGAAGCAAAGGCCGCATCTAAATATGTTGGCCTTAATGATGAGCAGATACATTTTATGAATCTTCCTTTTTATGAAACAGGAACGATAGAAAAAAATCCGATGGGAGAAGAAGATATTCAAATCACGATAGATCTTTTGCGGCAGATAAAACCTCAACAGGTTTTTTGTGCAGGCGATCTTGCAGATCCGCATGGCACACATAAGGTTTGTCTTGATGTGGTATTAGAAGCGATCGCAAGAATAAGAGCCGACGGTGATAAATGGATCGATGATTGTTGGATATGGCTTTACAAAGGTGCATGGCAGGAATGGGATATTACAGAAATTGAAATGGCAATACCTATGAGCCCCGACCAGGTAAGAAAAAAACGCTACGGAATATTTATTCATCAATCACAAAAGGACAGTGTTCCATTTCAGGGTGATGATAACAGGGAATTTTGGCAAAGAGCCGAAGAACGAAATGCAAATACAGCAAAGCTTTACGGGCAACTCGGCCTTACGCAATATGCAGCCATGGAAGCTTTCGTAAGATGGAGGTTGTGAGTAAAGAGTGATGAGTGATAAGTTACGGGTCATCACTGATTACTCATCACTGATTACTCATCACTGATCACTCATCACTGGTCAAGTATTATAAAAAACGGAAATAAAAATTAATGAGATTCACCAATAAAGTTTGTTTGGTTACCGGCGCAGGCTCAGGCATAGGCAGGGCAACTGCAGAAAGATTTGCATCAGAAGGCGGGCAGGTTGTTATTATTGACCGTGATGAAAAAGGCGGGCAGGAAACAGTTGATACT
>DATCOF010000177.1:0-6952 GCA_036564845.1 Chitinophagaceae bacterium
ACCTATGGTTTTAATGTGCATACTCATTCAACCGGTTTAAATGTGGATGAAGTTGTAAAGGAATACAATCCTAACCTGATCTTATTAGATATACGCCTCCCCGGTAAATCTGGTACAGAGATTTGCAAAGAGATAAAGAAAGGATCTTCCATTCCAATAATTTTATTTTCTGCAGAAGCTGATCAGGACAAAATAGTTAACGAATGTAATGCTGATGCTTTTTTGGAAAAGCCTTTTGATATAAATGAAATGATAGTTTCTATAAGTTTACACGCAACCTAAAGCGTTAGTTTTTTGCAAATACTAACTGGTCTCCAGCTGTCTCGCCCAATGTTGTTGCGGTGATCTTCATTATCCAGATAAAAGTGTAAGTGCGGGGATTTTATTCCATACCCGTTCATTATTAGCTTGTAAATTTTGCATCGGTAATTTTTTTATGCTTCACAATTGCAACGATAGTGCCATGATGCCTGTTTACATTGCCGGCATAAATGAAAATCGGCGCGTTCTTTGCTTTTCAAAATAATTACACCAAAATATCATGTTGAATTCTTACTGCTTATAAAAAAATTATACAATAAATGAAAATTTCTACACCGGATACTTTACAAAATCATGAACAGCTTCTGGATACCTACAAGGAAAAAGAATACAGGCACAGACAAATAATAGAAAGCCTTGCCGCTGCTGTTTATACCTGTGATGGCGATGGATATATTAAATTTTATAACAAGGCAGCCGCAGATCTATGGGGTAGAGAGCCTGAAATAGGAAAAGATATGTGGTGTGGATCATGGAAAATTTATGAGCCTGATGGAATTACACCATTGCCTCTTGATAGTTGCCCTATGGCAATTGCATTAAAAGAAGGCCGAACAGTAAGAGGTAAAGAAATTATAGTAGAATGCCCCGACGGAGTAAGACGCAATGTTATGCCGCATCCCGATCCCATCTTTGATTCTTCCGGCGCAGTTGTGGAAGCAGTTAATATGCTTGTAGATATTACCCATCTAAAAGAAAAAGAAAATGCACTGCTGGTAAGCGAAGACAAATACAAAAAGCTTGCTGAAGAACTTGAAATTGCTTTAAAGATTGAGGAGGAATTTATATCAATTGCATCGCATGAATTAAAAACGCCTGTAACAAGTATAAATGCTTTTCTGCAGGTTTTACTTGAAATGCATCCTGAATTAAAAGATGATAGAACCAATTATATTTTAACAAGATCCAAAGCACAGATCGATCGCTTAATTGTATTGATACGTGAATTGTTGGATGTAACAAAAATAAAAGCAGGTAAACTTGATCTTAATTTTGAAGAAGTTTGCCTAAGCAATATTCTTGATGATGTGATATATGAACATTCATCCACTATTGTATCCCATACCATAATTAAGACCGGGGAAAGCACCGGCAAAGTAAAAGGTGATAAGAGCCGTATTGAACAGGTGATAAGTAATCTTTTAACCAATGCAGAAAAATATTCTAATAACGCAGATAAAATAATGGTTACTATAAATGAGAACAAAAAAAATATACAGGTTGATATACAGGATTTCGGAAAAGGTATAGCAAAAGAGAATATGTCAAAAGTATTCGATCGTTTTTTTAGAGCTCACGGAAAAGATGGCGGAATGCTTTCCAGTTTAGGTTTGGGATTGTATATATCTGCCGATATTATAAAACGACATAACGGAAAAATATGGGTAGATAGTGAGGTAGGTAAAGGATCTACCTTTCATTTTTCATTACCTGCGATTTAGGATCTTCTTATAATAAAAGTACCGGGTTAATCCCGGTACTTTTATTATAATGTATCTTTTGATGATTATTTTAACCTCTGCATACAGTTGAAACATCCGCCCTGTTTACTGTAATATCTCCATTTGCATTTATGGTTACATGATGCTATAGAAACTTTAGCAGCAGAATCGGCAAGGAGTATAGATTAATTAAACACAGATGAGATATTTGATAATACTAATGTATTTTAAAATTTAATATTACCAAATATTTTTTAAATAAAAAGCATCCCAAAAGACGGCTTCTTTTGATAGATATGAACCTTTTTATTTTTATTTGCTTCACATATAAAAAGATCAATTGTTTTTACCAATGATAGAAAGCAATTGGTTGAGGATATACTGTTACTAAACTCTTTTTATGATAGAACAGGGGTAAAAGTTTAATTGTTATCTTCGCCTAAATACATCAAATCATTTATGGCCAGATCGCAGGAAACATATAGTAAAAAAGAAAACGAAAAAAAGAGAATAAAAAAGAAGCAGGATAAACGGGAAAAGAGAGAAGAGCGCAAAGCAAATGCCGTTAAAGGAAAAAGTCTTGATGATATGATGGCATATATTGATGAGGATGGAAATCTTTCATCCACCCCGCCTGACCCTCGCAGAAAGAAGATCGTGAAAAGTGAAGACATGCAAATAAGTACTCCCAGACAAACTGCTGCCGATCCCGCTGATCTTATAAGAACAGGAACGGTAACACACTTCAACGATTCAAAAGGTTATGGGTTTATTAAAGACTCACAAACACAGGAAAGTATCTTCGTTCATATAAATGCATTGGATGGCCCGTTAAAAGAAAATGATAAAGTAACCTTTGAAGTTGAGATGGGACAAAAAGGCCCTAATGCGGTAAGAGTTAAAAAAAATTAGTTCAACATACACAACATATTTGCGTCCTTGCGAGGAGGCACGACGAAGCAATCTTATAATTGAATAACGATATGAGATTGCTTCGCTCCGCTCGCAAAGACGTTTTTGCTTTTTGTATATTAACATGATGTTGAGAGTTACATTGCCATTTGCATAACTGCTTTGATTATTTTTGATATATTAAAATCATTTGTATGAAAAAAGCATCTATTGCACTATCACTTCTCTTATTACTTTCTCCCGGATTTTTATTTGCACAAAAATTTAAACAAACAGACTCAGAGAAATTTTTTCATATCGGTGCAAAAGCAGGCGTAAATATTAATAAAATAAATGGACAATCTTATAAATCCGGGTTTAATTATAATTACCTGTTAGGTGGGTTTATGCAATTTAATTTTGGCCGGTTTGGTTTGCAGCCCGAAGTAAATATAGTACAGTCTTCATCTGAATTTTCAAAAGATGCCAATAACGTTTATAATGATCTGTTCTTTGGCGGAAGCCAGAGAAATGCAAGGCTTAATTACATAAAAGTTCCGTTGTTACTTAATATAAATGTTGGGGAAAGCAAGCATGTGAAACTGCAGTTGGGCCCACAGTTTAGTGGATTGCTAAAACAAGCTGTAGATAGTTTAAAAGCCAATAAAGATATTTTTAAAGCTTCTGATTTTAGTATGTTAGGCGGCGTATGGTTCCAGTTGCCTTTAATAAATCTTGGTGCCAGGTATGAGCTTGGATTAACAAACGTAAATGATATTGATAATAAAGAAAAATGGAAAAGCCAGGCGTTCACGATCTTCGCAGGAATTACTTTATAATTTCAAAATGCAGATTGCCACAGATTCACTGATAATAAAATAACAATTTTAAAAGTTTAATCTGTGAATCTGTGGCGTTTCATTTAAAGCCTTTCTTGTTGTAAATTGGTTTACCCTTAATCAACTAAGCTTATGCAAAACATTTCTGTAGAAAATCTTTTTTTTATTGATATCGAAACGGTGAGCTGTAGTGAAAATTATGCAGTGCTATCGAATGAATGGAAAGAACTGTGGACAGAAAAAATCAATAAAGCTTTGCCCGATGATACAACTGCTGAAGAATATTACCCAAAACGTGCCGGTATAATGGCAGAGTTTGCCAAAGTAGTTTGCATAAGTTTTGGCTATATTAAAACTGAAAATGGTAAACCACAACTTCGCATAAAATCATTTTATTCAGAAAATGAAAAAGAGATACTGGAAAAATTTATAGATACTGTTAGCCAACTGCAGGCAAAAAATAATAAATGGTGCTTTACCGGGCATAACATTAAAGAGTTTGATATCCCGTTTTTATGCAGAAGAATTTTAGTAAATAATATTTCAATCCCTGACTGTTTTAATTTTCAGGCAATGAAGCCATGGGATGTGCCGGTGCTTGATACCCTTCACCTGTGGCGCTTTGGTGATTACAAACATTATACTTCTTTAAAATTATTGGCAGCAACACTTGGTGTTCCATCTCCTAAAGATGATATTGACGGCAGTAAAGTAGGAGAGGTGTACTGGACAGAAAAAGATTTGCAGCGGATTGCATTATATTGCCAGAAAGATGTTGCAACGGTTGCCAACATTATTCTGCGATTTAAAAATTTACCATTGCTTACAGAAGAACAAATTGTTTTTGTTGATTAGGCGGCAGGCCCTCAAACTTTTGGAGGGTTTTAAAACCCTCCAAAAGTTATGCTCTTTGTTTAACCGGGGTTTTTCCTTTTACTTTTTTTAGCGTTGCTGTAATAGCTTTTTTCATTTCTTCAAAAGTTGGCTTGCCTGTGTAGGTTTCATCGTTAATAAAAAATGCAGGTATTTTTTTTATGCCTTTATTCATGCCTTCCATCAGGTCGCCTCTTACCTGCCAGCCAAATGTGCCGTCAACCATTTGGTTTAAAAAGGCCTTATTGTTTACGCCGGCTTCTTTTGAATATAATTTTAAACTGATGGTTCCTAACGATCTCCTGTTATGAAAAAGTATGTTATGCATCTCCCAGAATTTTCCATCCTGTGCTGCTGCAACTGAAGCCTCGCCTGCCTTCATGGACCTTTGGTGAATTTGTGTTTGCGGAAAATGACGGAAATTAAATTTTATATTATCGCCAAATTCTTCCAACAATTTTTTCACTACTTCATTTGCTTTTGCACAATCTTCATTTTCGTACTCACCAAATTCCATCAGGGTTACCGGTGCATGAGGATTGCCTACAAATATTTTTTTAGGCGGAATTATTTCTACCACCTCTTTTGCTTTCATTGCCATAATATTTCTCCTTTTTTTTAAATTGTTTTTGTTTCTGTCTAAACTTAACTTTTGGAGGGTTTTAAAACCCTCTAAAAGTTAAGTTTCTTATTTCAAATTGTTTTTTCTTTCTTTTTTTTCTCTGCTGTTGCCGGGGTTTCGTTTCTAAATACCACGGTGCCATCAAATACATCTACCAAAACAGGATGCGATTTATCAATGGTGCCTCCCAGTAATTTTTTACTTAACTGGTTAATGATTTCTTTTTGTATCAAACGCTTTAATGGTCTTGCACCAAATTGGGGATCAAAACCATTTTCGGCAAGATAGTCTAAAGCATATTCACTAAACTGAAGATCTACATCATTTTTTAAAAGTGTTTTCTTCAATCCTTCTAACTGAATTTTAATAATGTTCTTTATTTCTTTTTTCATCAATGGTTGAAACATGATGATCTCATCTATCCTGTTCAATAATTCGGGGCGAATGGTTTGTTTTAAAAGTTCCATTACCTCACGCCTTGTATTATCTACTACTTCTTCTTTATTTGCTTCAGTAACATTTTCAAAATTTGCCTGTATGATGTGACTGCCGATGTTACTTGTCATAATGATGATCGTGTTCTTAAAGTTTACGATACGACCCTTATTATCAGTAAGTCTTCCATCATCTAATACCTGCAATAATATATTAAAAACATCAGGATGTGCTTTTTCAATCTCATCTAATAAAACAACGCTGTAAGGTTTACGACGCACTGCTTCAGTTAATTGTCCGCCTTCATCATATCCAACATAACCGGGAGGTGCACCTATCAAACGGCTAACTGTATGTTTTTCCTGGTATTCACTCATATCTATTCTTGTCATCATGCTGTCATCGTCAAACAAATAATCAGCTAAGGCTTTTGCTAATTCAGTTTTACCAACACCTGTTGTTCCAAGAAAAATAAAAGAGCCTATTGGTTTTTTGGGGTCCTGCAAACCCGCACTGCTCCTGCGTATGGCATCTGCCACGGCTTCTATGGCTTCGTCCTGGCCCACCACACGTTTGTGTAATTCCTCTTCAAGACTTAATAATTTTTCCCTTTCACTTTGCAGCATTTTATTTACAGGGATGCCGGTTGCTTTGGCTATGCTTTCTGCAATATCTTCTGCATCCACTTCTTCTTTCAGCAATCTTCTTTCACTTATATCAGCCAACTCTTTTGTATAATCAACAATAATTTTTTCCTGTTCCTGTAATTTTCCATAACGAATTTCTGCAACCCTTCCATAATCGCCTTCTCTCTCCGCTTTTTCAGCAGCAGCTTTTAAATTTTCAATTTCTGCCTTTGCGTTCTGCACTTTTTCTACGATCTCTTTTTCCTGCTGCCACTTTGCTTTAAAAGTATCACGCTCAACTGTAATATTCGCTATTTCTGTATTCAACTGTTTAAGCTTGGCATCATCCTTTTCTCTTTTTATAGCCTCTCTTTCTATCTCCAGTTGTCGAATTACTCTTTCCAGCTTATCCAGTTCTTCAGGCATTGAGTTCATCTCAAGTTTAAGCTTGGCAGCACTTTCGTCAATAAGGTCGATAGCCTTATCAGGCAAAAACCTGTCAGTAATATACCTGTGAGAAAGTTCAACCGCTGCAATAATTGCTTCATCTTTTATGCGAACATGATGATACGTTTCGTAACGGTCTTTTAATCCGCGGAGGATAGAGATCGCATCTTCAACTGTTGGTTCATCAATCAATACTTTTTGAAAGCGGCGCTCAAGGGCTTTATCTTTTTCAAAGAATTTTTGATATTCATTTAATGTTGTTGCACCAATGGCTCTTAGTTCTCCTCTTGCCAATGCAGGTTTTAAAATATTTGCTGCATCCATTGCGCCTTCGCCGCCACCGGCACCAACTAATGTGTGTATCTCATCAATAAATAAAATTATTTCTCCATCACTACCTGCAACTTCTTTTACAACACCTTTCAATCTTTCTTCAAACTCGCCTTTGTATTTTGC
>DATCOF010000178.1:0-2835 GCA_036564845.1 Chitinophagaceae bacterium
AGAAATACCTGTTGAGAAATTTCGCGGCATTGGTTTCTCCAATGCCAAAGCGGGTTACGTACATAACGTTTGCAAATTTTTTGTTGAGAATAATATCACTGATGCCCGTTTAAACAAAATGAGTAACGAAGAAGTTATTGAGCTTCTTACGCAAATAAAAGGCGTAGGCAAATGGACCGTTGAAATGATATTGATGTTCACTTTGGGAAGAGAAGATGTTTTTGCTGTTGACGATCTTGGCATTCAACAATCAATTACTAAACTCTATAAATTAGATGCAACAGATAAAAAATTAATGAAAGAAAAGATGTTGCAGATATCTTCTAAATGGTCGCCCTACAGAACGTATGCATGCAGGTATTTGTGGGGATGGAAAGATGACAAACCAATCGACAATAAGCAATTGGCAAAAAAGAAATAACTATTTTATTATTGTAAAATACTAAGGATAGAAATCGGTGGGATTTCATCCTGTTGCACTTTTCCTAAATGTTACTCCCATTAATAGCACACCTTTTTCCATAAAACTATCTATATTAGTCTATATAGATAGTTTTGCAAATCAAAAACTACTTTTCAGTTGTTATACCGTCAAATTCCTCTTTATTTGCTTCTGCTTCTGCTTCTTCTTTGGTTTGGCGTATTACTCTATCTTTATGGTTAGGTGGTGAATAGATTGTATAAAGCTTTAAAGCTTCTGTATCTGATGTATTAATGACATTATGTTTTGCGCCGGCAGGTACAATAACGGCATCCCCATCTCTAACCTCATATTCATTACCATCAATAATACATTTGCCTTGCCCACTTTCAAAACGAAAAAACTGATCATTTTTTTCATGGGTTTCCATGCCGATTTCTTCTTTAGGCTGAAGGCTCATTAAAACAATCTGGCTATACTTTGCAGTATATAAAACTTTACGGAAACTATTGTTTTCCAAAGTTTTTTTTTCAATGTTAGTTGTAAATCCTTTCATGATGTTTATTTATTAATTAATATACTTGTATTTATAAATTTTGTGAAGTAACTCACCTGTCAAGAAATTCTATATTTTTCCATTAAATTCTTTTAAGATTTTTTTTTCAAATAATCGATACGTAACTGTATTGGCAGGACGAATTTCTTTGTGCATGATTTCTCCTCCAAGAAGCCCCGTCCAGGTCATTAGCCCTAAGGCAATCAGTGAAAGGATGAATACAATTACCGGCATTACCCTCAGCGTTTTTAAACGGTTGATGAACAGAGCAGCGAGAGCAACTATCCCTACTACAATCATACTCCACTGCGCAATATTGGAGGCCTGTACGTGACGTTCAATGATGGCTTCATCGGCTAGTTTTGCATCCAGCACAAAACGTTCGGCCCCTTCGCCGGTTTGCGTAGCTACAACAGCGAATACAGCCAGCAATGCGAACAACCAGTAAGCGGCTTTAACGGCGGCATCGCTTTTGCGCAAAATGCCATATACCAATACAAGTATGGCAATAATACCTCCGGTGATGGGAAGATGATTGACTAGTAGGTGCCAGTGTGCAGGATTGAGATTCATAATCTAAATTTTAAAGTTTTATATTGATAGAAATATAATGCCACTTATTTGTTTACAGCATACTACCAGTTTTAAATCAATAGCTTATGCGATTGGGGCTTTTGCCAACGAGTACTGTACCTTTTGCAGATCAAAACCTAACTATTCAGTTGTTGTACCTTCAAACTTCTCTTCATCTGTTTCTGCTTCTTTTTTAGTTTGGTGTATTACTCCATCTTTATGGTTAGGTGGTGAATAGATTGTATAAAGCTTTAACGCTCCTGTATCTGATGTATTAATGATGTTATGTTTTGCGCCGGCAGGTACAATAACGGCATCTCCAGCAGTAACCTCATATGCATTACCATCAATAATACATTTGCCATGTCCACTTTCAAAACGAAAAAACTGATCATTTTTTTCATGGGTTTCCATGCCGATTTCTTCTTTAGGCTGAAGGTTCATTAAAACAAGCTGGCTATACTTTGCAGTATATAAAACTTTACGAAAGCTATTGTTTTCCAAAGTTGCTTTTTCAATATTAGTTGTAAATCCTTTCATGATGTTTATTGTATCCGATTTTGAAAGAACTTGCTTTATATCTGTACTGGATTGGCAGGATGCGAACAGCGTAATTAAAGCAATAGCCAATGTAACTTTTTGTAATGTTTTCATGATTTAAATTTTTTGTTTAAGTTAATAAATGATTTTTGTGTTAGTTAATTATCCATATTTATAATATTTATAAGATTAACCTCAACCTCCAAGGGTGACATCCTGATCATTGTACCAATTCAGCGCTTTATAAAAATGCTCGGGTTTAAAATCCGGCCAATAGTCATCCAACACATAGAAATCCGAATAAATAGATTGCACTGGAAGGAAGCCACTTAAACGTCTTCTGCCACCCCACCGTATAATCAGATCTACTCTGGAAACATCAAAAGATTTAATATGACTCGTGATATTTTTCTGAGTAGAGTCAACTAATTTCAAATTGTTTAAGTCCCACTCCCAACCATAATTAACTAAAAAATTTACTTTAATTCCTCCTTTACCAAAGATATGTCTCGTGGTATATTTATATAATTCTTTTGGAAACATGGGAGATTCAAAATCGCCAATAACCAACAATTCTGCTTCTTCTTTGGATAATATATTTACTGCATTTATGCAGGCGTTAGTGAACGCTTTTCTTTGTTTCGTCGGTCTTTTCGTATTATCAGTAGTAAACCCGTAATACGTTAATTCCTTAATGCCGACCTCTTTGCATAATTTAAAAAGTATTAAGCCCGGATCTATGCCA
>DATCOF010000179.1:0-7941 GCA_036564845.1 Chitinophagaceae bacterium
TTATCACTCCACCCATAAGCGCAAATTCTTCCAACGCAAACCCCATAGTTCATACTAATTTAATCACCGGTTCCGTACAACATGAGACTTCATCGTTGGCACTGCGTGCCCGACGAAGTCTTGTTTGTTGTATGCAGCCATACCATGTCACAATACACTTATTTATTTTTCTCCAAATGAATTTGAAATCCAATTGTTGTCAAAAAACCCTTAGTAAAATTTTTGTTGCCGTCATCGTAAAATTCTCTTCGTGAATTATAGCCGACGAGTAATTCAACTCCTACGGAGGAATTAAAATATAAAACAGGTCCTACTAAGGCTTTAATACTATTACTGTGTCCTGTGTTTGAACCAAAATTGCTTTGAAGTCCGTAGTGATAAGAAATGTCGCTTACGATGTTGTAATTATTGTCCTTATTTAAAAAATACCATCGCCCAAAAGCACCTAGTTCTAGCCAACTAAAACTGCCTTTCCCACCACTAGCACTACCCGTAGAACCTCGGTCTTCTTGTTTCTGCAATAAATAAGATGGTCTTAAGCCAAACGCTAGTTTGTCTAAAACAAAGTATCCAATTGAAGGCGAAATCGTAATGTCAGTATTTTTATAAATGACTGTAAATGCCGGTGTGTGATAGTCTCTATGGTATGAATTAAATGAACCTGAACCACCAACAATCCAAATTCCTTTATCTAGCTGGCAAAATGTTGTAGTCGTGAATAACAAAAAGATGATGTGAAGGATGATGTGTTTCATAGGTTTAGATTTAGTGAAGTGCTCGAATTTGGTTGCATACAACGTTTAAGGCTTGGCGATGGGCTGGCATTTTATAACTTTCAGCCCGAACGTCAGCCGATTGAAAAACAAAAGATGAAGATAACAACAAAAAGCTGATTTATATTCTTCAGCCCGGAACTGTTGCTGATAGCGAACTACAGCTCATTGTTATTCCTTCAGCCAGCCTATTGCCAAACCTTTTGTTGTGCGTTTTCAGTCGTCATTTTTAAAGAACCAAGGTCTCCATTTTTTCCTTGTCCAGAAACCTTTTTGCTTCTTAACGACAAGTCGCCCGTTTTGAATTCTATATAATTTCCCTTTCTTAAAAAATAATTTATCAGGATAGGGATAAAAATTTTGTCCTCCGGATGGAAGTCCCAGGTCAGCCACTTGTTCAGAACTTAGTCGTTCTGATGTCTCGTCCAATGATAATATTAATTTGTCAGCAGAAGTGCCATCATTGTTTTTATAGGTTACTGTGTCATAGGTTGGCAGCATGTGAAAATAAAGTGTGTCCTTCTTTAATGACCATGTTCCTTTTGTCCAACTGGCAGAGAGGTCAAAATGCCAAGTGTATTTAAAAGTATTATCAGCATTGATTTGAATTCGGCTACCAAAGTAATCACGATAATGCCCTATAATTTTGTCTTGAGCAAACAAACTAAATGAAAGTACCAGTAAAAATATTGTTGTCAGAATCTTCATGTTAGTTTGGTCGTCTGTCAAATTTCGCACAACAATTGTATTTAAGCTAAAATACGCTACTTCTATTTCAAAACAATTTTTCTTATCTTTTGTTTGTGAAGTATTTACGATAAAGAACGCTACTGCTTAAAAGTAGCGCAAATACAACTCACGTTAACTTTAAATTATCTAATGGACTAATGATTCTCATAAGGTATTTGTTGCTGGTGTGCAGATAACGTAAAGTAGTTTTTATATCGTTGTGACCTGGTAGTTTTTGTATCATCGTGACGTCTGTACCTTTTTCAATTAAGCGGGTTTCCTCAATGAAAACAAAGGATGAGTTATTTAATTTTTATGGTTTATTACAGGTTTTTCTTACAGTACCTTGCGCCAACAAGGTGCGCTGGAGGTGGTTTGGGATTTGTCTTTCACAATCTCATTATTAAGTTTGACAAAGACAAGGTTATTTTGGTAAAGCATGAAAGAATTAAAGACTAAAAATTCTGTCTGAGCACGTTTTGGTTAAAGCTTATCAAAGCAGTGACTGAAAAACCTTCCATAAAAAAAGATATTGAAGAAACTAATCCTGCTCTCATCGCTCAATTAAATCAGCAAAAATTAATAGCCGCTTAAACCGAACTCAGGTTAATAGAATTGTTTATCCGTTCAATGAATGGATGGAAAAGATTGGGGCCAAATTAAAAATAGAAAGAAGAGTAAGTACCTACGTTGCAAGACATACATTTTCTACGGTTATGAAAAGATCAGGAGTAAGTACTGAATTTATTCAAGAGGCTTTTGGGGGCATACTGATATTCGGACAACAGAAAATTATCTTGACAGTTTTGAAAAAGAAAGAAAGAAAGAAAGAATATGCGGCCAGATTATTGGCGTTTTAACCCTTTCTCTTTGAAGAATAATAAATTTGTTAATATCTGATTTCGTAAAATAGTATCATGATTAAAAAAATTTATACAATATATCCTTTTGGTGAATTGGTAGTTTTGAAATGGCATAAAAATATTCTCAGGCAATAAAATGTTAATTATGGGGAACAAAAATATTTTAGAAATTAAGAAAAATTTTGATGAAGATGGATATGTTTTGTTGCCAGGCTTTCTGGATCAAAATGAAGTTGATCTGATCAATATCAAAATTGATCAGTTTATAAGAGAAAGAGTCCCTGACTTGCCTTCGAAACACGTTTTTTATGAAGATGACAGTAATCCGGAAACCTTAAAACAATTACAAGACCTAAATGTATATGATCCATTTTTTGCCGAAATGTTATTTGCAGGCAAGTTTAAAAATATTGCAGAAATTCTATTGGAGGATAAGGTGATTGGAAAAAATATTGAATATTTTAATAAACCACCCCGGATCGGCAAACCAACTCCTCCGCACCAAGATGGCTATTATTTTATGCTTAAGCCATCACTTGCTGTAACTATGTGGTTGGCACTTGAAGATGTAGATACAGAAACTGGTTGTATACGCTACATTAAAGGCTCTCATTTAAAAGGAAAGCGCCCACACGGTAAAACCCAAACATTGGGATTTTCACAAGGCATTACTGATTATGGAAATCACGAAGACTTGGAAGTAGAGGAAATTGCATTTCCTGCAAAGCCGGGCGATTTGCTGATTCATCATTCTCTGACTATTCACCGTGCTGATGGGAATAAGAGCAACTCACGATCCCGTAAGGCTATGGGGTTTATTTACTTCGGGGAATCTGCAAAAGAAGACATCGAAGCAAAAAATGCTTATCAGCAACTTTTAAGTGAGGAAAGAACACAAAAAAGTATGCAAAATAGTCTATGATAAATCCTCCCATTGTTGGACATAATACACACCAGTTTAAAGTCATAAACGGTTGGGGTAACCTGGTTGCCAATTCGTTTCCTGTTAAAGATTGCCATGAAATGGTAATGGATGCATCAGGGCGTATTTTCCTGCTGACTAATGAAATAAAAAACAATATCCTGATCTACAATAAAGAAGGGAAACTTGAGGGTAGTTGGGGAAATGAATATCCCGGAGCCCATGGCCTGAGCATTCATTCAGAAAATGGGGTGGAGGTATTGTTTATCACTGATTGTGAACGCCACCAGGTTATTAAAACAACTTTGAGCGGAGATGTTTTAATGGTGATTAATTATCCTGTTGAAACAGGATGTTATGAGTTGCAGGAAAATTTTAAACCAACGGAAACTGCCATTGCTCCAAACGGGGATATTTATGTTACAGATGGCTATGGGCTACAATATGTAATTCAGTATAATCATAAAGGCGAATACATCCGGCACTGGGGTGGCTTGGGCAATGCAGATGAACAATTCAATTGCGTCCACGGAATTGCCATTGATACAAGAAATACCTCCGGTTCTTCATTGCTTATCACTTCAAGAAACCATAATGCTTTTAAACGATTTACGATGGAGGGGGTATACATTAATACAATTAATTTGCCAGGATCTTTTGTTTGCAGGCCGGTAATAAAAGGGAAAAATATTTATGCAGCTGTATTCCGGTCCGGCAGTAATACCAATATTGGCTCAGGCTATATTACGATTCTTAATGAAAATGACGAAGTGATTTCAACCCCGGGAGGGACGGGGCCAAAGTATAAAGATGGCTGTTTAGAAGCACAGCAGCAGCAGGAGAAAGGGATTTTTATCCATCCTCATGACGTTTGTATAGATGATGAAGAAAATATTTATGTATGCCAGTGGAATTCCAATAAATCTTATCCTATGAAATTAGAAAAGATATAAAGCACATGAATATCATGTAAGTTTTAATACTTATTGAAATGCCGGTTATTCATGTAGGGAAACTGGAAATTTTATTTTCATTCTCCTGAAAAATAGTATTATAAATGCAAACAAAAGTAACAGCATCCATACAAAAAGCAGGCTTATCTTCAGCTCCCCTGATGAAACCTCTTTCCGAAATATCAATCCCAAAAAAACAATTGTCAAAAGCATGGCTGGTTGTAGGATTGCTTTGCATAGTTGGATGCCTGAATTACCTGGACCGTATTATGATTACAACAATGCGTGAATCTATTATAGGAGCCATTCCTATGACAGACGCAAAGTTTGGTCTATTGACATCAGTTTTCTTATGGGTGTATGGTATTCTTAGCCCCTTTGCAGGTTTTCTTGCAGACAAGTTTAATCGAAGCCGTGTTATAATATCAAGTTTATTCCTATGGTCTATTGTTACATGGTTAACAGCACATGCAACAACCTATGAAGAATTATTGGCAACCAGGGCTTTAATGGGTATTAGTGAAGCATGCTATATTCCAGCTGCACTTGCATTAATTGCAGATTACCACAAAGGCAATACGAGATCACTTGCAACAGGGATACATATGGGTGGCGTGATGGTGGGACAGAGTCTCGGATTTTTGGGAGGCTGGATTGCTGAAAAATATCAATGGTCATCAGCTTTTAATGTTTTTGGTATTATTGGTATTGTTTATTCTTTTGTATTATTCTTTTTGTTACGTGACCCAAAACAGGAAGATGAAGATCTACAGAAAATAGCCAGGCCAAAAGTAAATTTTTTTGAAGCCATCCGGGATCTTTTCAGAAGCCGTTCATTTATTTTATTACTTACGTTCTGGGGGTTGCTGGGCATAGTGGGCTGGATGATCCTGGGGTGGTTACCTACTTATTATAAAGAGCATTTTAAATTATCTCAGGGAGTAGCCGGATTATATGCTACCGGTTATTTATTCCCCATAAGCATTCTTGGTGTCATACTGGGTGGGTTTCTCGCTGACCGCTGGAGCCGTATCAATGCCAGAGGAAGAATACTCGTACCGGTTATTGGTTTATGCATAGCGGCACCTGCTGTTTTTATTGCAAGCGGCACCAGTGTTATCTATTTAACCATAGCTGGATTTATGGTGTACGGATTAACAAGAACATTTAGTGATACCAACATGATGCCTATACTTTGTATGATATCAGATAAGCGTTACCGGGCAACCGGTTATGGTGTGATGAACTTGTTTGCATGCATAGTTGGCGGTATTGGTATTTATGCAAGTGGGGTATTAAGAGATTCACATGTTAACCTGTCCAATCTATTCAGGATTGCTGCGCTGGTAATGGTTGTATGTGCAGGAATATTATTGATGATCAGGATAAAACATAACGGAAATGAGAAATAATATTTTATCTAATTTTAATTCCACTATCATATCCTACATAATTTAAAATCCAACATTTGAATCAAAGTTTAGTATTCATATTATGCCTGATGAGTTTTAATGTAGATACACTAAAAACGTATACCTCCATTCCGGATACCCTGGAAAAAAAAGCCCTGAAAGAATTACAGAACACTCTGGTAACACAAACCCAGTGGATTAAGGTGCATGCCGCAGAATACCTGGTGTGGACGGGCCATTCAGAAGAGGTGAAAAGGGAATTTTTGAAGGAAGAGAAATTACATGATACGGAGCCCAAATACCGTATTGGGATCTGGCGTGTTTTAGCAGAAGCAGAAAAATCACCTGGCCGGAAAATTCAATGGATCAATAAGATATTTGATGCTTTCAATGAAATAAATGGCCCTGATCAGTTACATGCCACCGAAACGCTTGCCAAACTGAAATTATCCCCGCTTGAAAAATACCCGGAAGCAACCCAAAACGCCCTGAAATCGGAAAATAGAAATTTACATACTTATGCACTCTGGGCGAGCGCTTATTCATCCGACAGTTCATTACAAAACAAAAGGCAGGAATTTTTGAACCTGGCTGTTTCGGATTCCAATGAGATAATTAGAAAAATCAGTGCTTATGTATTACGTAAATTGTGTGGATTTACAAATAAACAATGGATCTATCTGAGAGAAAAGGCCTTATCGGAACCGGCTGAATCGGGCGTGCGAAATAGCCTTCTTAATACTGCATTTGTCACCTTCCCGACAGGAGCTGGCGAATCCGGATCATTGAAAAAAATCAGGGAGGAGATGGTTAAAGGATACAAGGATTTTGGTGCTGAAAAACGAATAGAACTGGCATTATCGTTAGCTGAAAAAGGGAGTGCAGAAGATTTGCCTCTGTTGCAGATTTTCCTTGAGAATGGTGACATTTCAGAGAGATACGATCCAGTCAGCGGCGAGGCGGCGGATGTCCGGGCTGCAGCTGCATTTGCTATCTTAAAAATAAAACAGAATTCCAGGTAACATGCATAATTGCAGTCCAGGTAAAAAAATATTTAATCATCTAACTATTTTACTATGAAAATGAGAGAAAGCGTCGTGCTGAGAAAATTACGGGCAGGCGAAAATGTAAGTTGCATCAAAATCAATCTTGCCAATGCACAGGTTACTGAGCTGGCATCCCTGGCCGGGTTTGATTGTGTTTGGGTAGACCAGGAACATTCTGCCCAGGATTGGTCTATTCTTAACAGCCAGATATGGTCAACAAAAGCTCATGACACAGATATCCTGGTTCGTGTACCCAGGGGCAGCTATAGTGACCTTGTTAAACCGCTTGAAATGGATGCCACCGGTATTATGGTACCTCATGTTATGGACCTGGATGATGCAAAAAATATTATCAGGATGACCCGCTTTCACCCACTTGGTCTCCGGGCTATAGACGGAGGAAATGCGGACGGAGGCTATACGAATGTTGACTTTATGGAATACCTGGAGAAAGCCAACAAAGAAAGGTTTGTTGTACTGCAAATTGAGGACCATCAGCCACTGGAGGAACTGGATGCTATTGCTGCTTTAGATGGGTTTGACATGCTTTTCTTTGGACCGGGTGATTTTAGCCAGAGCATTGGCGCTCCAGGAGAGTGGAACCATCCTAAATTAATAGAGGCACGGAAAAAAGTTGCAGAAATTGCGAACAAACATGGCAAAATTGCGGCTACTACCGGAAGTATTGATAAACTTGATGAGTTTATTGACATGGGTTATAAATTTGTTTCCGTTGGAGCAGATGTTGTGGGTATGTCAAATTATTTTCATGGTCTGGTAAATCGCTTTAATAAATCAGATGTTAAAAAGATATCTGGTTTGGAGAGTTATAAATAAATCTTTAACGACTTTTTTCTTCTTATTCAATTAAACATGATTAATCGCCCCTTAGGAAATACCGGAATTTTTGTTTCAGAAATAGCATTTGGAGGTGTTGAAATAGGCATGCCTTATGGCATAGGAGTGAAAAGCCAGGATGATATGCTTTCAGAAAGTGAGGCTATTTATCTTCTTCATAGTGCAATTGATTCGGGCATAAATTTTTTTGATACTGCAAGGTTGTATGGAAATAGTGAGAATATTATGGGGATGGCTTTTAAAGACAGGCGGGATCAAATTGTTCTGAGTACTAAATGCACTCATCTTCGCAATCCTGACGGTACATTGCCGGATAGAAAAACCTTATCAACTGTAATTAAAGATTCGCTTGTTGAAAGTTTAAAGGCCCTTCAGACAGATTATG
>DATCOF010000180.1:0-14485 GCA_036564845.1 Chitinophagaceae bacterium
ATACAAACTTTTATTTTCAGATCAGCAGGAGGTGGCTCAGTGGAATATTGTGTTGTTCCCGGAAATAAAATTTTAGGGTATTGAAGTGAGAACGTATAAATAGTTGTATCAAAACCCTGTGCCATAAATTCTCTTGCAAGAAGCTCATTGTAAGGAGCAATACCACCGCCACGTAATGGATATGCAGAGCCAATTATAATAATTTTTTTTTTATAGAACACAGATGATACTGATTAAGCTGATTTCAACTGATTATTATAGAATATATTTTTTATACAGATTTGAAACTTTAGATGCAAAAAGATGAGTTCATTAAATGAAAACAGAATTTTATTATTTATTAATATTTACTGATTCACTCCGGCATTTTTATGATTGTTAGTGAATATTTTTCTTTTAAACTCAGGCTTCCTCCCAAAAGACAATAAAAGGCCAACTTCAATTTTTGTTGCTCTTAAATAATTGATAAGTTGTAACTCATGCACTTCTATTAAACTTCCTTCTCCTGCTTTTATCTCAATAATTACTTTGTTATTTACAATTATATCTGCAAAATAATTACCCACCGGATAACCCTGATAATAAACTTCAATCGGTATTTGCTTTGCAGATTCTAACCCACAATTTTTTAATTCAATCAGTAATGCATTTTCATAAACCTTTTCAAGAAAACCAAAGCCAAGTTCATTATAAACTTTATAAAAACATCGAATAATTATGTCTGTAATTTCTTCATGCAATAACATAATCTGAAATTCTTAATTATCTAATCAAATCTGTGGCAATCTGAACTATCAGTGTTATCAGTGTTCTATTTTTCTCCAAATCCTGTCTTTTCTTCTATAAGATAATAATTCCTGTCGCCGGCATTTCTTGATATCAGTTCGCCTAAAAAGCCCGCCAGAAAAAGCTGTGTACCAATTATCATTGCAGCTATAGCAAAGAAAAATAAAGGACGTTGTGTTAATCCTGTTTTATCAAAGAAGAATTTTGAAATAGCAAGATAAACAGATACACCAAAGCCAAATAAAAACGAGAGCGTTCCCCAAAGGCCAAAAAAATGCATTGGATTTTTTCTGAACTTTCCTACAAACACAATTGAGGCAAGATCTAAAAAACCATTTACAAATCTTCTCCATCCAAATTTTGTTTTGCCATATTTGCGTGGGTAGTGCTGTACTACTTTCTCGCCAAATTTTTTAAAGCCCGCCCATTTTGCAAGCAAGGGAATATAGCGATGCATTTCGCCATACACTTCAATACTCTTCACCACTTTTTTACGGTAAGATTTTAGTCCGCAATTAAAATCGTGTAAATAAATTCCGGATACTTTTCTTGTTGCTGCATTAAATAATTTTGAAGGAATATTTTTTGCCAGTTTACTATCATACCGTTTTTTCTTCCATCCGCTAACAATATCAAACCCATTGTCAACAATCATTTTCCTCAATTCAGGAATTTCATCAGGACTATCCTGCAGGTCAGCATCCATCGTTATTACAACGTCTCCCTGCGATGCCTTAAACCCTTCATTCAATGCTGCACTCTTGCCATAATTGCGCTGAAATTTTATCCCTTTTACATTTGGATTTTGGCGGCTCAATTCTTCAATTACATTCCATGAATTATCCCTGCTGCCATCATCTACCATAATAATTTCGTAGCTGTAATTATTTTCCTGCATTACTTTTTCTATCCATGCAGAAAGCTCAGGCAACGATTCTTCCTCATCCAGAAGTGGGATAATTATTGACAGATCCATTATTGGCCAATTTGATTCACGTCTTCAACTGGCCTTGGGTCTTTCTTAGTAATTGCTGCGCCAATTAAGGAACCTATGGCACCAAGAATTGCATATGATAGCATTATGCCTGCAATTAATCCAACCCAAAAAAATCGTTTAAAAATTTCCATACCCTTTTCAATATCTTCTGGATTGGTACCCTTTGCATTTACCAAAGCTTTTTGCCTTCCCAACTCAAGCATTTGTTCTTTATATTCGGGAAAAACAAGATAAAATAAAACCATAAAAGCGATAAAAAATATAGCAACTACAGCAGTTGTTTTAAACCCGAAAGCAAAAAGATTTCCGAAGGTAATATTGCCATTCATATCCTTACCATATTTTACCACAAAAATTGCAATACCAGCTATTATGATAAAATATGAAAACCAACCAAGCATCATATTGTCCTGCAGCTTCCCTATATTTATTATTAAAGTGTAAACAACCATCACCAGAAAAAGAATAAAGCCGGCTATTATATTAGTAATTGGTTTTTTTTCCATAATTAAATTATTTATCAATTAATTTATTTCGTTCAAAAATAGTTTGTCTCCATTAATAATCCCAAATGATTTTCCTTTCAGCTTTTTTCCGATGAAAGGACTGTTGCGTGACCTGGAATAAATATTTTTTTCTTCAAAAATATATTCAGCTTCGGGATAGTATAAAGTAAGATTTGCTTTTGCTCCAGGTTTTATCTGCGGTAATTCTATATTGAAAATTTTCCGGACATTTTCGGTTTGCATTTTAATAAAATCCCGGCATGTGATTCCGCAAATACCGGCAACTCCAAACACACTTTCCAAACCAATCATTCCATATTTTGCATATTCAAATTCGCAGGTTTTATCATCCCAATGCTGTGGCTGATGGTGCGATGCAATAAAATCAATAACACCATTTTTAATTCCTTCACGTAAAGCAAGAATATCTTCTTTTGTTCTTAAAGGTGGATTGACTTTTAAATTAGTATCGTACTCTTTTAGATCTTCATCAGTAAAAAATAAATGGTAAGGGGTAACAGAGCAGCTTACTTTTAATCCATCACTTTTAGCCTTTGAAATTATTTCTAAACTCTTTTTTGTTGAGATTCCTGTGAAATGAATTTTGGAATTAGTATATTTTAAAAGTTCGATATCTCTTGCAATTAATATTTCTTCGGAGATGCATGGCTTGCCGGGAAGCCCCAGTTGTATAGAAACAATTCCTTCGTTCATTAATCCGTTTGCTGCGATATTTTTATCATCAGGCAACTGGATAATTGTTCCATCAATTGCTTTAATATATTCCAGCGCCTTCAACATTATTCCTGAAGATTGCAAAGAATTAATACCATCAGAAAAAGCAATAGCGCCTGAGTTATGCATATCGTACATTTCGCTCAAGTCCTTTCCTTCAATATTTTTTGTAATACTTCCGATAGGATGAATTATAACCGGCAAACTTTTACTTCTTTGTACAATATATTCTGCCTGCGATTTATTATGCACTACAGGAGTGGTATTGGGTATCAGCATCACTTCGGTGTAACCCCCAGCTGCTGCCGCATTTGCGCCGGTCTCCAAAGTTTCTTTGTGTTCATTTCCCGGATCGCAAAAGTTGGCAAAGCAATCCATCCATCCAACTGATACATGAAGATTTTCGCGTTCAATAATTTTATCGGCAGATGAATTTATACTATCCTCAATTTGAACAATAATTCCATTGTCAATTAAAATATCGGTAGGGTTTGCGGGCTGAGATGATGAAGTAAGACTTACATTCTTTAGTAAAACCTTCATTAGGTTTATAAAAATTTGATTGCGCTAAGATAGGTTTAGTTTTTTGATTATATTTTGTAAAAGAAGAAACACAAAAAACTTTTTATTTTTAATACTTTGTGAATTAGTTGTAATTTGTATTTGCATTTTTTAACCCCAACAATATTTTGTTTTCCTAATTTCGCATATTTAAGTATGAGAAAAATTCTTGTTGTTGATGATGATCATGATATTTTAACTGTGGTTAAAATTGTATTGAACATGCATAATTTTAAAGTGCAGACACTCTCCAAACCTGAAGAAATTCACGATACAATAAAAAGTTTTTCTCCTGATCTGATCTTACTTGATGTTGCCCTGGGTAGTGCGGATGGACGTAAGATATGCAAGGAGTTAAAACAATCAAATGAAACTAAACATATTCCGGTACTGCTTTTTTCGGCCCATTATGATCTGATAAATGATATAGAGGAATGTTTGGCCGACGGCTTAATTTCAAAGCCTTTTGAAACAATTACTTTAGTAAATACTATCAGCAAAGTAATTGCTTAGTTCTCTTCTTTTTCCTTAATTTATTGAAGCTGCCTCTCATCTTCGTAATATGTAAACATAATGTGGGATAAAAAAATCTCTGCCGGCTACAGAGATAAAATGTCGCCGATGTGTTCAATCATTACTCATAAAATGTTGCACATCTTTAATCGGCATTCGCATTATTTTACTTCTTTACCATCTATGGTAACCTTTGCATTCGTTAGTGTTAACTTGTTTTTACCTTCCCCGGTTATTATTTTGCAGTTCACCAGTTGAACATTTTCAGCAAAGAAAATACCGAATGGGTTATCTGCAGTGATAGTAACATTTTGCAGGAGAATATTGGATACAGAAGCTTCAGGCAATCCCCATATCAAACCGGCCCGTTTCCCTTTTTCAACAGTTGCAGTAATGTTCTGGAAAGTGATATTGCGATAGATCGGTGTAAGATCGCTAACATCCGCCGAAGCATATGTGGTGGCGATTTCCGGCGTTATCTTTTGCATATTTCTATACTTGCTATCTTTCGCCATATAGGTGGCATAGATCAGAATTGGCATGCCTACATTAGTCATTGTCAGATTTCGATAGATTAAATTTTGAACTATTCCACCCCTGTCGCGATCGGATTTTATTCGGATACCAAATTCTGTATTTGTGAATGTGCAATTTTCAACAGTAATATTAGACACTCCACCTCTAATAGGGCTGCCAATGGATACACCGTGCCCATAACCATAAGTACATCCGGTAATAAGTACATCCGAAGTATTGCCACCACATGTAAAGTCATCGTCACCCACACTAATATCACAATGCTGTATCAATATTTTTGTTCCACTCACATCGCATGCATCAGTATTATGACTTGGATTCACCGGATCGGTAGATGCCGGAGCACGAATAATAACATCCCGTACAGTTACGTTTGATGATTTACCACCAACAGTTATATGAAACATCGGCGAGTTGATCATTTTCACTTGCTCAATCAAAACCCTGTCGCAATCCCTGAATGCGATCATTCGTGGACGTTTTGCGTTTTCTGTTTTTGCAAACGGCCACCAGGGGCTTCCTTGTCCATCTATCATTCCTTTACCGGTAATCGCAATATCGTGCAATTTTATACCGGTGATAAATGCTATTCCCTCAATGGTGCCGCCGGGATACTTATCTATTGGTAACATCCTGAGAATTGCAGCAGAGTCAATTTGCAAATCCAGGTTATTCGTAAACTGAAACGGGCCACATAAGTATATTCCAGATGGTATAACAACCTTGCCGCCACCTGCATTAGCTGCAGCATTTATTGCATCCTGGATGGCTTTGGTATTATCAGTTACATTATCGCCAACTGCACCATAATCCCTAACATTAAATGTTTTATGAGGAATTGTTGGAAGTGTTGGCGCAACATAGGTTGATTGTGCTTTGATCGTAGAGTAATTTATACCGGTTAAAAACAAGAATAAAAACAGAGAAATAGTAAGATGTGATCTCATTGGAATTTATTGAATATTGAATTCAAAATTATGCAATGTTTTATGTTTTTATAAATTTATCATTTTGCCAAACAAGGATAATTGTATCGAGCTATTTCATTTCGGAATTCGGTTTTAGTAGAGCGCTGTTGACCGCTATTATGAAAATTTAATCTTGCCTCTACATTTGATGTTTCATCAATATAATATTTGCCATCTTTCAGGCTTCTTAATATGTAAACATAATGTGGCATAAAAAAAATCTCTGCCGGTTGCAGAGATAAATGTCGGGATGACAAGCATAGACTAGGTATCCGCATCCAATTGCATATCAATTAGATACTAAAATTATTTTCTGGTTACTGACCGGGTAACTCACTGGATAGAAAATGTACTGAAAGAGCTAATACAAATATATAAAAACTAAAATTATACTTTTTATTTTTTTAAAATAAAGTGCCGGGATTTATTTCTAAAAATTCCTGCCATGGCAATCCGCTTTTTCCAATCATTAAAATTTTTGATGGCTTGAATTGTTTTTGAAAAGCAGCCATGCCGGAAGTAGAACCTGATGCGTTTGTTTTTACTTCCAGTGCGATTACCTTTCCCTTTTTTTCAATTATAAAATCAACTTCATCATTTCTTTCACGCCAGTAATACAGTGAAAAATTTTCTGATAAAGAATAATTGATAAAATGAGCTCCAATTGCCGACTCTACTACTCTGCCCCATGCCGCAGGGTTTGATCTTGCTTCATTAAAAGTATCATTGTTCTGACTACTTAGTAAAGCTGTATTGTGTACCTGAAATTTTGGACTGGAGGATCTCACACGAAGGGTGTTGGGAGAATATTTTTCTATTCCAGCCAATAATCCGGCAGTGTCCAATAGCTCAAGGTAGTGTGAAAGTGTTGTGGTATTGCCTGCATCCTGTAATTGTCCTAGCATTTTTGTATAAGATAATATTTGTCCTGAATACAAACAGCCAAGTTCAAAAAGTCGTTTCATAAGTGCTGGCTTATCCACCCTTGTAAGCATAAGAATATCTTTCGATATGCTTGTTTCAATTAGAGAGTGTTGTATATAATTTTTCCATCTTTCTTCTTCATTAATCATATCACCCGATGCAGGGTAACCTCCAAACCATGCAAATTGATTGGCGTTCCATCCAAATGCTTCTTTCATTTCTGTAAATGACCAATGGCTTACGTACGTACTTTCAAATCTGCCGGCAAGTGATTCTGTTAATCCCTGTTGCAAAAGCAATCTTGAAGATCCCAATAAAATTACCTTTAACTGTTTTTTGTTCTGTGTATCTGTATCCCATAATAACTTAACTGTTTCGCTCCAGTTCTCTATTTTTTGGATTTCATCAATTATCAATAAAAATTCCCTTTCTCCTGATTGTTCCATTTTTAATCTTGCAGTTTCCCATTGTTGTTCCAGCCATGTCTTTCCAAAAGTGGCTACACCATCCGCTGATACAAAATGAAATGGAATAATGGCTTTTTCAAGTAGCTGGCTCACCAGCGTGGTTTTTCCAACCTGTCGGGGGCCCATCAGAACCTGAATAAATTTTCTCCGTTCTTTTATTCTTTTTTCAAGAAGTTGTAAATAGTGACGTTCAAACATTTTGTTACAAATTACTCAATATAATGAGTAAAATTACCCAAAATTATGAGTATACAAAAAATAACCTTGTTATTTATTTACCGTGGGCATTTTCTATTCTATTCTGTATATCCTTGCCATACTGCGTCTGATAATTTCCCGTCAAAGATTATTTTTTCAGTGATGTGAATTACATTAAACGTATCGGGCGCTAAATGCTGGGCATACCCATTGTTAATAGAAAAGGTGAATAATAAAATAAAAATTATTCGCAATGCACTTCCTATTTACAACCAGCTTTTAATCAACAAACCTAACAAAGCTGCTGCAAGAATAATAAATGGCTCCTGATTTTTTTTAAATCGTATTAAAATTAAGGCAACAATAATTGCAATAAGTACAGAGGGAATATCAATAAATTGTCTTTTGGCAAGTACGATCACTGCACCTGCAATAGCCCCCACTGCTGCGGCTGTTACACCATCTATAAATGCTTTTAACGACTTGTTCTTTCCATATTTTTTAAAGTAAGGTGCAGGAAGAATTGTAAAAAGATAACAAGGTAAAAATGTTGCCAATGCAGCAACACAAGCACCGGGAAAACCAGCAAGCAGGTAACCGATAAAGCCTACTGTTATTACAACCGGACCAGGTGTTATCATTGCTACAGCAACAGCATCTAAAAACTGGCGGTCAGTAAGCCATTGATGTTCTTTTACAACACCACCATATAAAAACGGAACAATTGCTAATCCGCTTCCGAAAACAAAAGCACCTGCCTTTAGAAAAAAAATTGCAATCTGAAAAAGTTTTTCATTGTATGGAATTCGCTCAGTTATTTGAAGAAAAAAAGGAATAAAAAAGATTGAATGTGTATTAAGAAATTTGGGTGGCGATTTAATGAACCATGTTATAAATCCTGCTCCTAATATCAGCCAGAGATTTTCACCTTCGGTTAAAAATGTTACTACTGCTAACACAATAAAAATTATCCACAGTAACCAATCTTTACCTATAGTTTTTTTAGTCAGCTTATAACCGCTGATTGCAATAATACCAATTACTGCTGCGCCTACGCCATAAAATACAGCCTGCATCCATAGCAATCCACCATATAAAACATATAGAAATCCCAGGGCAACAACTATTAAAAAAGAGGGAAGTATAAAAGCAATGCCAGCTAATGTTGCTCCAATGATTTTATAATCAACATAGCCAATATAAATACCTAATTGCGCGGCTAAAGGCCCGGGTGCTAATTGAGCCAATGCGAGGCCTTCTTTATAATCATCTTCTGAGATCCATTTTCTTTTTTCTACCAAATCCTGATGCATGTAACCAACTAAGGCAACAGGGCCGCCAAAACCTATTGCACCTAATTTTAAAAAATATTTTATCAGATCGCTGAGGGAATACTTTTTTGTCATAATACAGGTTTCCATGTATGCTTTTCATCCTGAACATATTTTGCCCAGCTAAATAAAGCATCATAAATTTTCATTCCAATTTCCAATTGCTCCTGGTCATTCTTATAATTATAGGAAAGCCCTGCGGGTATTGCCCAAAGCCCGGACGATTGTTGCGCAAGATCAAACCGATCTGTATCGGCACCTCTTACGATTTTTGACAATAATAATAATTCAGGATCTGAAAGATTATGTTTTCTTATGATGAAATCAAAAGTACATTCATCTCCATAATGTGAATACTCTGCACCGGGAATATCGTAAGGGATAGCATTTAATTTTTTGGCTTCTGCGAAAACATTTTCTTTTGGCACATAAATAAATTCTGCTTCTTTGTCTACAAAATTTTTAATAAGCCATGGACAGGCAATCCTATCTATTTTAGGCCGCTCTCTTGTTATCCATTTCATAGTAAATTCATTTAATTGGATAATTTAGGAATCACTTTAGTTCCGCTTTTTAATTCTTCTGTTGGTTTTAAAACGAGAGTATCACCTGGATGCAGTTGGCCAAACACTTCCTGTTTATCCCCCATATTAAATCCGGTTCTAACATCTATCCATTGTGTTGTATTTCCTGATAATTTTATTACAAACTTTTTTTCCAATGTAGTCACAACCGCTGAAACAGGTACCGCCAAGGATTGGGTTGTGCGGGTAAAATGCAATTTTACATCTGCATAGCTTCCGACTTTTAATTCCCTGTTTGCATTAGGCACTTCAAACTCCCAAACTTCACTGCGTGTCTGCTCATCTATACTGCCCGCTTTACGAACTAGTTTGGCTTTAAATTTTTTATCAGCAAAAGAACGGTGGTCAGGTCGCATGAATTATCGAGCAATACGGAGCCAGTATAAATTTCCGGTAATTGCTCTCTTGATTTGCTCAACTCATACTGACTTTGAGAATATTGAATGCATGGATGATTGGAAAATGCAGAATCATTTATCGTGATCATTAGCGGCAGTTTGTTGAGGAAATTTGTATCAGTGGGCTCAGGCAATGCATCCACAGAAGGCATTTGAGCCATTGCACTATCACAAATCAATCGAAATAGTAAAAGACTCCGGACTATTAGTTTTTTGTATTTCAATTGTCATTCATTTTTTAAGCCAGATAAAATATCTAAAATTGGATTGTCTATTTAATTTTGGTTTTCTATCGTTATCCATTTCATAATAATTTTTTTATCGCGAGGCCTTATAAATTATTAATTGCGCAGGATTACCATCTTCCGCACGTTCTGCAAGTACAAACAATTTTAATTGCTGAATAAATAAAGATGTTCTTGCTCCGTTACGGGTAGGAATATTAGCTATTTGTTTAAAAAGATTTACTCCATCCTGTTGAAATATATTTATAAATCCACCACCACCACTTATATAAATTCTTTTTTCATCGTTGTCAAAATATAAATCATCAACATCACTTACCATATTATTACTGCTGATTTGTTTTCCTGTTCTTGCATCTAATACAATCATCTTAGCCGGATGGCGATAACCAATAAACGCATAATGTTGGGAAGCATTTATTGCTATTGGGAAATTAGAAGTCGGAGAATTTGAAGACCATTTATTAATAAGTTTTAATTGTTTCAGGTCTATTATACCTATCATATTTTTACCAGGCACATTCACCAATATCAGGCTTGAAGTATTATCTGCTTGAAATCCTTCAGGATGGGCAGGTAATTTTACATCGCCAATTTGTTTATGAGTATTTGCATCTATAACAGCTATCCCACCTTCTCCATAACCAACATAAATTTTACTGCTTACTGAATCATACCTGACATCATCTGCATCTGAAGATAAATGTAGAGTTCCTGTTTTTTCAAAAGAAGCAGCACTAAAAAAATAGCAATCTCCATTACCTCCATTTGCAACAAAAATTTCATGCTTTTGTGGAATATAACAAACGCCCTGTGGCTCATCAAGACCTGAAATGCTATGAATAACCTTCCCATTTTTTAGATCAACAACTTCTACTGAATTATTTCCCAAAGCTGCTACATAAATTACCTGGCCTTTTAAATTAATATCCAAATGATCAATGCGGCCCCTGACATTTGGTATTGGAATTATTTTATTTAGTTGCAAATAATTTTCTCCAAAAGGTTTCTGACCGTTACAACCTATAAAAGAAAAAACAGAAAGGATAAGAATTATTATAAGAAAACTATTTTTCATTTTTTTATTGCTGTATGGTTTGTTGAAGTTAAAACCTGTTGCAAGGTTCTCGCTAATTTTTCAGGATCATCTATTGCCCAAAAGTGCATCATGAATAATCTTGGATCATCATGTATCATGTGATTGTGCAGGGCAGTTGGTGTTATTCCATTTTCAATTAAAATTTTTATTACAGGATTTATTTCATCTGCCAGTAAAACAAAGTCTCCAGTTATAGCAGCTTTATCACCGTCCTTTTGAAAATTAATTGCTGTGGCCATTCCAATATAGGGCGGCATTACCATTCCACTTTCTTTTAATTTTTCTTTGCGTGGAAAACTGTATTGTAACAACATGCCATTATGCTTGCCTGTAGTACCAAGAATCGATTCAACTTTTGACCAATCTATGTTAGTTGTTTGTGCAGGTGATTGAGGTGGAGTTAAAGGAGTTCCTGTTACTGCAAGAACAGATTTTATGGCTTCTGCAAGTTTTACCCTATCTCCACTGCCAGAAAAATGAACATACTTAACATTGGGAGATTCATTAATAAGATGATTGTGTATGGCTGTTACTTTAAGATTTTCTGTTACCAGTTTTTTTAAAACTTCCGGTACTTCAGTATCTAACAAAACAAGGTCACCCATCATCATATACTCATCCATGTCCGGCCCCATCTTCATTCCTTTGCCGGTACTTATAAAACCAATCCATGAGCCAAGAGCAAAGCCGGGGGCAACTATTAAGTCGCCTACTTTCACTTTCAGGTCTGAACGTGGGTAACTGATCTTAAAAACATTGTCCTGTACAGTTCCCTTTTTGCCAAAAACATTTTCTACAGAACTCCAGTCATTTTGCTGAGCGAAAGTGCAGTAAACACTTAATAAGCTGAGAATAATTATCACAGTCTTTTTCATGTTGATTATTTTTTATTTTTTTATACAAAGTAAACTGCATAGTCTGTTTATTTACACACAGTAAAATATCTATATTCACTGTTTTCAGGATTCAGTACGCTAAAATAATCAGTTGCTATCACATAGAATTTCCCATAATTATTTTTTGGTGCAAATTTTCTGTATTCAATTTCTTCAGGGTCGTTGGTAAAAAGTTTATCTTTTTTATATACTCCTGTAATTTTTTTATTATCAATAACAATAAGGACATTATTGGCTTTGATTGTAACTGCATATTTTGCATCGCTATCGGCTGAACAAAAAACTCTTTTACCCTGAAAAGGAGTATTATTTTTTATTTTTTTATGTATTTCAGTTTTATTTTTTGCAGGGGTAGAATCTATGAAAATATTAAAGGAACGGACATTAAATAGATTTGCTGATTTTGAAGTATTGCAACATACCAACAGTATCAAAAAAACGAAGAGCCCCTTTTTCATATCTTATAATAATTGAAGGTAGCTGAGGTATGGTTAACCAGAATAGAACAGAATTAACCTTTTGTATTTTCTTTACCTTTTAAAAGGTCTTTTTTAAAAGCTAAAGGATTTTTACCTGTATGCAGTTTGAATATTCTTGTAAAATGACTTTGATCAGAAAAGCCTGTTAGGTAAGCAATTTCAGTTAATGAATATTTTGTGTTTTGCATTAGTTGAACTGCTTTTTCAATGCGTAACTTTCTTATGTATTCACCAAAGGAAAGATTATTAAAATATTTTGAAAATTCCCTGGATAAATAAGAAGGGTGTATATCAAGAGTTTTTGAAATTTCTGTAAGGTTTAAATTCATATCGATCTGATCCTGTATAATTTCTTTTAATTCCTTCACCCAATCAGGTGTTTTCTTTTGTGCAGACCTTTGCCTAATAAATTTATTGAAAACATCAATGAATAAATGGTCAACAGGATTTTGGGTGTGCTTTTCTTTTTGCAAATGTTTTGCCCAACTGTATAATGCGTCATAGACCATCATTCCTCTCTCCAGCAATTCATAATCATCTTTTGTATTGAAAGCTAATCCTGCTGATATAGCCCATAAGCCTGATGCCTGACTCGCCAGATCGTGCCTGTCAGTATCTGCTCCCCTCACAATCACCGCAATTGTATGTAAAGCAGAATCAGTGATTTTATATTTTTCAACGATGTAATCAAAGGTGCATTTATCTTCATAATGTGAAAACTCGACATTAGGTATATCAAATGGAATTGCATTTAATGATTTAGCTTTTTCAATCACCTCATCAAAAGGAGCATAAATGATCTCGGCATCGTCATCTATGAATCTTTTTATCAGCCAGGGACATGCAATGCGATCGATTTTTGGTTTTTCACGTGTTATCCATTTCATACTGCTTTTAGATTTTATTTGGCTTTGGAAAAAATATTAATGTTATCGAAACAAATAAAACTATCGAAATAATTGCACCAATTAAAAATTCTTTATTTTGAAAATGTGTTCCGGTAAAACCTGCAATAGGGTAGGCGACTGCCCACCACAAATGGCTCCATGCAAAGTGTGCTCCATAAACTTTACCATGTTCTGTCTTTTGAATTTTTTCTGCTATTAAAATTTGAGATGGCATTTCTGCAAGTGTTTGTGCAAAGCCGGCTATCAGCCATAAAATTAATAATGGAATAAAGGCAACATAATTTCCGAATGCAATGGAAACACAAATCAATCCTCCGCCGATCATTAAAGAAAGGATCCTGTTTTTTGATTTATCAAAATTACCGGATGCAAAAGCCGCAATGGCAGCACCAATGCCGAATGCAGCCATCACATAGCCATAATGCTTATCGGTTAAATGTAATTGCCCTTTTATATAACCTACAGTGTTCACTAATATTTGCGCTCCTGCAATGGCCGAAACCAATTCAATCAACAACGCAAATCGAATTGCATTGTTTGTAAATAATAATCTTGTTCCTTTTAAAATATCAGTCCAAATTTTAGCCTGTACAATTATTCTTTTTCTTGTTTTTGCAACTAATAATGGTGGAAGGCTTAAAATAAAAACAGCGGCAATTATAAACGAAGCCGCATCTATAAAAAATATTTGTCTTGCCCCAAGCCATGCCGCAACAGCGCCTGCAACACCCGGACCTAATACACCAAGTAACTGATTTGTAGCATTGGATAATGCAATGCCTGAACTATAATTTTTTTTTGTTGTAATAGATTGTGGAATTGCAGCCTGGTAAGCAGGCGTAAAAAAAGCATTAAAGATGTTCAGAAAAAAAATGAGCGAATAAATTTGCCATGCAGCAGTTACAAAAGGTAAGCAACCCACAATTGCCATGCGAACAAAATGAGTGATGTAAATTATTTTTTTCCTGTCTATCCTGTCTGCAATTACACCTGCATACGGACCGAAAATAATAAATGCGGTCACCCTTAATGTTAGTGCTGTTGATAAGATTGCTGCTGAATGCTCCCCACCAAATTGAAATGCAAGCAAAGCAATACCAACCCATGTAAAAGCATCTCCTAAAAGGCTAATAGTTTGAGAAAGATAAAGTTTGAAGAAGATTTTATCTTTTAATGCAATGAATGGATTTGTCATTATGATTTCTAAAGGTATCACTCGTGTTGGAAGGAGCAGATTGTTTAAATTCGACATTATATCCCTCGCCCTGTTGAATAAGTAATTGCAATTCCTATTCTGTCATAAGTTCAAAAATAAATTAATCTCAACTTCTTGTTTATAATAAATCTTATAAT
>DATCOF010000181.1:0-1746 GCA_036564845.1 Chitinophagaceae bacterium
TTTAATTTTTGTATGATCGTTTCTGATTGTTGCAAAGGCACAGTTTTATCCGCATCACCATGAATAATTAATACAGGCGGATCGTCAGACGTTACAAAATATATTGGTGAAATTTGTTTAACCATCTCTAATTTCAATTCAGGATTTGCAGTTTGATATAACTTAAGTGTATCATTCCATACTTTAAAATCAAAAGCGCCGGCCACACCTGATAACGCCAAAGCCGCCTGGAAACTCGAAAGATTAATCTCTTGTTGTCCCCAGTTTAAAAAATCTGTAGGCGGATAAAACACAGCAACAGCCTGCACCCTGGCCGAAACATGATCTATCGGATCTTTGGAAGCAGAATTAATTTTATCATCAGACAAACCAACCATTAATGATAAATGGCCGCCTGATGAAGCGCCTGTTATTCCTAAATGATTTCCATCAATATGATAATTGTTTGAATTATACCTGATAAATCTTACCGCTCTTTTTATATCAGCGATCTCGTTGGGAATTGCATATCGCGGTTGTGAAGCATGCATTACAGTAAACACCGTATAACCCCTGTTAATGTATATTTTAGCGCTGTTGACAAATGTATTCGCATAATTATAACTCGACATCCAGTTGCCACTTACCACACTGATGATCGCTTTTCCGTTAGCATGTTCTTTTGGAGAAAGCATAAACATTGTAAGCGCCATACCATCTTTTCTTCCATAAATAATTTCACTCTTATTAAAATTTAAACTGTCCTGCGCAATAATAGGCTGTTGATAAATTAATAAGAAAAGAATAAAAATTAAAGAAGTTCTCATAAAAATTATTTTAGTACAAAACAAAAAAAGCTCCCGAAGGAGCTTGTTATTAAAATCCTCTTTGCCCTGCTGGCCATGGCTGAGGCAATTCTTTTCTTGGAAGTTTTTGATCTCTCATGGCAGCATCATAAACAAATGCAGCTACAATTGTTGCGGCCTGTTTAAGATCGTCTTCCTGCATGTGATCGTACACATCCATATTGCTATGATGATTTCTTGTGTCGTATTCAAGCGGATCCTGTATGAATTGAAAGCCCGGTAAACCAACAGCATCAAAAGATAAATGATCTGTTCCGCCGGTATTATCAATGGTTAATGTTTTGGCACCAAAATCATTGAAGGGAGCAAGCCATTGCACAAAAATATTTCTTACTGCTTCATTACCCTGAAGGTATACACCACGAATTTTTCCTGAGCCATTATCAACATTAAAATAGGCAGAGAATTTTTCGTGAGCCGGCAACAATTTCATATCAACAGGATCAGCAAAAGTTTTCTTTACATAACCTTTTGAACCAAAAATCCCCTGCTCTTCGCCACTCCATAATCCAATGCGAATCGTCCTCCTGGGCTTTACGCCAATAGTTTTTAAAATACGAACTGCTTCCATTATCACTGCATTACCGGCACCATTATCATTGGCTCCTGTGCCTCCAACCCATGAATCAAGATGGCCTCCAAGCATTACAACTTCATCTTTTAATTTTTTATCAGTTCCCGGAATTTCGGCAATTACATTATGACCTTTTGTATCTGCTGAATAAAATTTTGTCTGTACATCTACATCCATTCTTACCGAAATATTATTTCTTAACAAGCGCACCATTGTCATGTAATCTTCATAACCAATTGCAACATCTAAAAAGTTTTCAGGATCAGTAACTTTGTATGGCCCTGCCTGCTGAACAAAAATAGTTCCGTCATGATTTCTAACGTTTGT
>DATCOF010000182.1:0-4976 GCA_036564845.1 Chitinophagaceae bacterium
AAATATTATTGTCCAGGCAATAAAAAATCAGCCAAAACTCAAAGTCAATAACCTAAAATCAGTCTTTACATTTTTATAAGAAAAAAAGTTCCGGAAATTTTGGGTGACAAAAAAATATTTTTCATTTACAGGAAGACCCTACCGAAACCAACAGTATAGCAAACCCCTTTTACATGGGTTTGTGCATTTAAATAAAAAAATAAAAAGGGTGAAGTAAACTGATTAGTTCATAGATAATCTTTCGATCTCCAGTTTTCTTGCTTCGTTCAATTGCTTTAAACCTGCCTGTACTAACATAAAGCAGATCGTCCAGGATATGAATCCGAGTATCAAATATTTTATATCTGCGAATACAGGAATCCGCACAAAAGTGAAATTACTGTTCCAGATAAAATGTAATGCAAAGCTGGAGATAAAAACACGCAGGAATTTCATATCTCCCAGCATATTCCAGGAAAATTTTCTGTCGCCTTTTACCATCCATAAAGCCCCGGCAGCATTTGCTGTCCACACCACATGCATAAAAGGTGCAAGCAAACCCCGCAAAATAATACTGTCCACTACGCCATCAAAAGGATTCTGCCCCTGCACCGCATTTATTATCGGATCAAATGCATAGCCGGCACTTTCAAATCCCCCGAAACCTACGCCCAGAGCCGCACCAAGTAGCAGGCCATTAAGTATCCACTTATATCGTACAAAGCTGCCTACAATTAAAACGGCGAGCAGTAATTTCATCGGCTCTTCAATAAAAGGTGCACCTGCGGCGCCAAAAGCTTTATAAATAAATTCGAGTGGGTTGCTTAATACCAGTGTCATAAATAAGGAAGCAAATCCACCGACAAATACCAGGAACATCACAAGAAAAATAGAAATATTTCTCGGCGCATTCATTTCCAAAAAGAAAATAAGCGTAGCAAGCGGCATTGCGAAAGCACCTACAAATATAAGCCCCGGAATGATCTTAGGATTTAAGAACATCCTGAAACCCATTATCATTAATCCTATCAATATAGCAGACACTAAAAGCAATCGTGCAAATAACCATGGCTTTGCCCAACCTACTTCTATCTCGGTTATTGCAGGAATATTTTTTGAAGTGCCTGTAACTAATTGCTCTTCCATTTCTACCAGGCTGTGTTTTTTAAACACATCAGAAAAAATATACTTAAGTTTAAAATCTTTTAATCCTTCCAAACCTATGATGTTGCTGAAATGTTGTGCGAAATTTTTTTGCCCTCCCGGAGTTAAATTGGCAACAGGAGACTCAACAGCTTTGGATGATCGCCAGATTGAATTGCCGATGCGAAGAAGATCATTGGGCATAATGTTGCCAATGGAAGCAACATTACCATTTAGTTTTACCGGGGCATTACATCCTGATGCATCAAAATGCATAACACCATTGTTATTGGTAAAGATGATCTCTCCTGAATGATCTTTAAGTTCTTTTATTTCCCTGCTGTTCTTTCCGCCGCAGTTGTTTATGGCAATACTTGTATTATTGTCAATCTCAATTTTAAGATGATCATCGTTGCCATCAATGCATTCTAAGATAATTGCAAGATCTGTTGAATTCATAAGTTAAGTTTTGGCTGTGAAAATATTAGATACGTAAAATAAGCCAAATACCGAATATCGTGTAAAAAAATTTATGAATTTTTTTTGGCTATTGCATCATATCAAAAATCTTAATTATGATATGCTCAAAAAATTTCTTAGCATGTTTGCCTCTGCTTTTTTGCAAACGGATTTTCTCAAACTAAAATTCCTCCACCGCCGCCACCTGTTCCTGAAGTAAAAGTGGAGAAACCTGTACCACCTGAAAAAGCAACAATGCCTGAATTAAATTTACCCTAGGTACTGCCTATGCCTCCACCACCAGCACCGCCGCCGCCAAAGAAGGATTAATTAAAAACAAAAGCCCTTCGAAATATCGAAGGGCTATATTATTTTTTATGAAATTATTTTTTATACTGCAAAGCTTTCACCACAGCCACAACTGCGGCTTGCATTAGGATTGCTAAAGTAAAATCCTTTGCCGTTTAATCCATCACTAAAATCCAATGTTGTATTTACGAGGTATAAAAAACTTTTAAGATCAGTAACTACTTTTATTCCATTGTCATCAAACTCCTGGTCCATTGGTTTTTTCTCATTGTCAAAATCCATCTTATAACTTAACCCTGAACAACCGCCACCTACAACACTCACCCGCAAAAAATAATCATTGGCCGGAATTTTTGCTTCCTCCATTAATTTAGAAACTTTCAATTTTGCTTTATCGCTTACGTAAATCATAAGAATCGCTTTACGCTATAAGCTATATGCCATACGCAATAGGAGCATGCAGCATATAGCTTGTAGCTTAATGCACTACACTTTCTTCAAACTTAATTTTATCCATCCCGTTCTTTACACGGTAATCGTTGATGGCTGATTTAATTGCATCTTCTGCAAGTACCGAACAGTGAATTTTTACAGGAGGAAGATTAAGCTCTTCTACGATATCCATGTTATCGATCTTCAGTGCATCATCAACGCTTTTTCCTTTTAACCATTCTGTAGCCAGTGAAGAAGAAGCAATAGCAGAGCCGCATCCAAAGGTTTTGAATTTAGCATCTGTTATCATACCGGTAGCTTCATCAACCTGAATTTGCAAACGCATAACATCGCCGCATTCTGGTGCGCCAACTAACCCCGTACCAACATTTTTTTGACTCTTATCCAATGTGCCAACATTTTTGGGATTTTGATAGTGGTCAATCACTTTATCTGAGTATGCCATATTTGTAGTTTTTTTTTTATTTGTTTATTCATTATTAGTAAATAAGTATATAAAGTAAATAATGTACGAGACTATATTTACTTAGAACTTTATATACCTTAATGCGCTGCCCATTCAATTTTATTAAGATCAATCCCTTCTTTATACATCTCCCATAGCGGGCTCATTTCTCTCAATCTTAAAACTGTGTTACTCACCTGCTCAATTGTATAATCTATTTGTTCGTCCGTTGTAAATCTTCCCAACCCAAAACGTAACGAAGAGTGTGCCAAATCATCTCCCAGGCCCAATGCTTTTAAAACATAAGATGGTTCCAATGAGGCAGAAGTACAGGCAGAACCTGAACTTAATGCAATATTTTTATTAAACCCCATCAGCAGCCCTTCGCCTTCTACATGCTTAAAAGAAATGTTGGCTACATGTGGCAGGCGATGTTCAACACTTCCATTCACATATGCTTCTTCCAGTTTCATTAATTCAGTTTCAAGCCTGTCTCTCATTTTACTTATGCGTGCAGTATCACTTTCCATATCCTGCATACAAAGTTCGCAGGCTTTTCCAAAACCTACAATGCCCGGAACATTCAAAGTTCCGCTACGCATGGCTCTTTCATGGCCACCGCCATCCATTTGTGCAGTAACTTTTACTCTTGGATTTTTTCTGCGAACATACAATGCACCAACACCTTTTGGTCCGTACATTTTATGTGCAGAGAAAGCCATCAGGTCTATGCCATCTGCTTTTACATCAACAGGTATTTTACCAACGGCCTGTGTAGCATCTGTAAAAAATAATGCTCCATGCTTTTTAGCAATAGCGCTTATTTCTCTTACAGGTTGAATAGTTCCTATTTCGTTATTGGCATACATAATAGCCACCAAAATTGTTGTTGGTTTTATTGCAGCTTCAAGTTCTTGTAAGTCAATTAATCCTTCCCTGTTTACTTCCAGGTAAGTTACTTCACCCCCTAATTTTTCAATATGCTTACAGGTATCCAGAACAGCTTTGTGTTCGGTAGTTGCTGTTATAATATGATTACCTTTTGATGCATACATTTCATACACACCTTTTAATCCAAGGTTATCACCTTCGGTTGCACCTGAAGTAAAAATAATTTCTTTTGGATCTGCTCCGATAAGCTTTGCAACCTGCTCACGGGCATAGTCTACAGCCTCTTCAGCTTCCCATCCGAAAGGATGATTCCTGCTTGCGGCATTACCAAAATGTTCGGTAAAATAAGGTATCATAGTCTCCAGCACACGCGGATCCATCGGTGTGGTAGCATTGTTATCTAAATAAACGGGTAACTTCAACATAAATTAAAATATTTCTCTTACAAATTTACAGCAAAACACCAGCAATAGCTATTATATAAATGCTAAAGAAGCAGTTTTTACCAAAATCGAAAGGGGATTAGGATTGTCTGAACCACGATTTATGGGATTAAAGGATTTATGAGATTATAAAAAGCTTATTCATGTATCTTCATTCTCAAAATTCCCATTCATCCCATAAATCCCGGTTCAGATGAAAGTTGAACATATTGGCATTGCCGTAAAGCATTTATCATCTTCTATTACTTTGTTTGAGAAATTATTAAATACTCCTTGCTATAAAACCGAGGTAATTGAAAGTGAATTGGTGAACACTGCATTTTTTTTAAAAGATAAAACCAAAATAGAATTGGTAGAAGGTTATTCTCCTGAAAGCCCGATCTATAAATTTATTGAAAAAAAAGGTGAAGGCATTCACCATATTGCTTTTGAAGTGGAAGACATTGAGGCTGAAATAAAGCGCTTGGTAAATGAAGGATTTACCTTGATAAATGAAACTCCAAAACAGGGAGCCGATAATAAACTGGTTGCTTTTCTTCATCCCAAAAGTACGAATGGAGTTTTGGTGGAGTTGGTGATGGAAAGGAAATAAAATTTAATTCAATGGACATAAATAAACAAGACAAAGACATATTTAATGAATGGCATGATGATCCTGCCAATTGGAAATTAGGAATATTCTATTTTAATAAAAAAGATAAACGCCTGCTTCCACCAAAAAGAATAAAGGGCTTTGGCTGGACTGTGAATTTTGCAAACCCATACTCAGTCATGTTATTAATTGTAATTATCGCTTTGTGTATTACAATTGGCTTGCTTATTAAAAAGTAATTGTATTTTTTTTACGCTTCCTC
>DATCOF010000183.1:0-27181 GCA_036564845.1 Chitinophagaceae bacterium
TTGCTTTTATCTGCATCGACTTTGCAGGATATTGGGTGCACCGTTGGGAGCATCACATAAATATATTCTGGAACCTGCACATCATTCATCACAGCAGCGAAGACTTTAACCTTGCCTGCGCATTGCGGCAAAGTGTTTCAATGTTAGTGAACCCTTTTACAATTCTTTTATTACCGGCTGCCCTTGTTGGAGTGCCAACACAAGTAATGGCAATTGTTGGACCCATACAATTGTTTGCGCAATTCTGGTATCATACACAGCACATCAATAAAATGGGTTTCCTGGAAAATATAATTGTAACTCCATCGCACCATCGTGTACATCACGCCATCAACAAAGAATATCTTGATAAAAATCTTTCGCAGATATTTATTATCTGGGATAAACTGTTTGGCACTTACCAGGAAGAATTAAAAGAAGCTCCCCCGGTTTATGGCATCACAAGGCCGGTGAGAACATGGAACCCAATCAAAATAAATTTTCAACATGTATGGCTATTGATGCAGGATGCATGGCGAACCAATAATTTAAAAGATAAATTCACATTGTGGTTCAAACCCACTGGTTATCGACCTGCTGATGTTACAGATAAATATCCTGTTCATAAAATTGAAGACGTTTATAATTTTGAAAAGTATCACCCAGGATCTTCTGTTGCATTAAATGTGTGGAGTTGGATACAACTCATCCTGATCTTGCTTTTTGTCAGTTACCTGTTTGCCAACATTGCTTCCATCAATAAATTGAATGGCTCTTACATTTATATGTATGGCATTTTTGTTTTCCTTAGTGTGTATGCTTTTACCGAACTGATGGATCGTAGCAGGTTCGCCATATTCTGGGAAGGAATAAAAAATCTTTTTGGCATCATGGTAATTTACCGGCTGGGAGATTGGTTTGGATCAGGAGCATATTTTTCATGGATAAGCTATGCATTGATCGTTTATTTTATTTCATCAAGCGTTATTACGGGGTGGTTTGTACTCCTGCACAAAAAAGAAGACCAACAGCTGGTAATGGCGATTTAAGAAATAGGTTTTGGTAATCAATTTTGGCTTATTTTTACAATCGGTAACAAGATATATTTATAGCCAAAAGCAATGTGGTAAAGGCTTATCGGTAATTTTAATTACGTTGCCCAACAATTTACAGGCTTCTCTTTAATCCAAAATCAACTTATCTTTTCTTGATATTTTTAAACTCACTGCCTTATCTTTGGCTAAACGGAAAAACTGAATACCAGATCAATGAAGCTTCTTTCTTCCATAAAGTATATGTGTACTCCCTGCAATTGTATGTGTTGTTGTTGTTAATACACACCATCACAACCCTTTTCGATTTCTCGCCTTTTTTTTCAATTTTTTTTATCGCCTTAACGGCAAAAATTTTATAAAATGTTTCTCACGCTAAAAAATAAAATCTCCCAAATCACAGAACAGGCCGGGATTTTAAGCATCGATGAACTTTTATTACAACTAAGTAACCAATTCAAGGGTGAAGTAATTTTTTCTACCAGCTTTAGTTACGAAGACCAGATAGTTACTCATAAAATTTTGAGTAATAACCTTCCTATAAACATCTTTACACTAGATACCGGCAGGCTCTTCCCTGAAACATATTCAGTTTGGAACGCAACAAACGAAAGGTATAATACACATATAAAAGCTTTTTATCCTCATCATTCTCTGCTGGAACATTTTGTTGCAGAGAAAGGGCCTAACTCTTTTTATGAATCTGTAGAGAACAGGAAAGGTTGCTGCTTTATAAGAAAAGTTGAACCATTAAAAAGAGCATTGAAAGGAAATTCAATATGGATAACAGGCTTGCGGGCTGAGCATTCCATTGACCGCCACAACATGCCGCAGGTTGAGTGGGATGAAACCAATAACGTTATTAAATATCATCCGCTTCTTCACTGGACATTCGATGAAATAAAAAAATATATCAGCGAAAATAAAATACCCTACAATCCTTTACATGACAGAGGTTTTGTAAGCATCGGCTGTGCACCTTGCACACGTGCAATCAAACCGGGAGAAGATTTTAGGGCAGGCCGCTGGTGGTGGGAAGACAGTGCAAAAAAAGAATGTGGCTTGCATGTTCATGTGGTTGATTAAATTTTTTACGAATAAAAATTAAGAGATGAATAAATATCATTTGGATTATTTGGGACAACTGGAATCAGAAGCCATTCACATTATGCGTGAAGTGGCCGGCCAGTTTGAGCGGCCTGCATTATTATTTAGTGGTGGTAAAGATTCTATAGCGCTTGTGCATCTTGCATTAAAAGCATTTCGTCCGGGAAAATTTCCTTTCCCTTTGGTACATATTGATACAGGCCACAACTTTCCTGAAGCACTTGCTTACAGGGATGCAATGGTGGAAAGATTAGGAGAAAAACTTATTGTAAGAAAAGTAGAAGATACCATCAAAGAAAAAAATCTTACTGAACAGAAAGGAAAATTTGCAAGCCGTAATGCGCTGCAAACCTATACTCTGCTGGATATTATTGAAGAGTTCAAATTTGATGTATTGATAGGTGGCGCAAGAAGAGATGAAGAAAAAGCAAGAGCCAAGGAAAGGATTTTTTCTGTGAGAGATGAGTTCGGTCAGTGGAATCCAAAATTGCAACGCCCCGAATTATGGAACACTTACAATGGAAAAATTCATAAGGGAGAAAACGTAAGAGCATTCCCGATAAGCAACTGGACTGAGCTTGATGTATGGAATTATATACGCAGCGAAAAAATTGATCTGCCTTCCATTTATTTTTCTCATGAAAGAGAAGTGCTGGAACATGAAGGGCAACTGGTTGCTGTGTCTGAATTTATAACGCTTGAGCCAACGGATGTTATCCTTAAGAAGAGAGTGCGTTATAGAACGGTTGGTGACATGACATGCACAGCAGCAGTGGAATCAAACGCAACAAAAATTGATGATATCATCAACGAAATAATCGCAACAAAAACTTCTGAAAGAGGCGAGACAAGAATTGATGACAGAGTTTCTGAAGCAGCGATGGAAGACAGGAAGAAGGGTGGATATTTCTAAATAAGTTCTAAGTAATTTAAGTTTTAAGTGATAAGTTAAAAACATCACTTACTAACGTAAAACTTACAACGTAAAACTTACAACTCACGATGGATATTTTAAGATTTATAACAGCAGGAAGCGTTGATGATGGCAAGAGTACTTTGATCGGGAGATTATTGTACGACAGCAAATCTATTTTGATAGACCAACTGGAAGCAATTGAAAAACAAAGTAAGAATAAAGAAGACGGCGAGATAGATCTTGCTTTGCTTACGGATGGTTTGCGTGCTGAAAGAGAGCAGGGAATTACTATCGATGTTGCTTACAAATATTTTTCTACGCCAAAAAGAAAGTTCATAATCGCAGATGCACCGGGCCATATTCAATACACACGTAATATGGTCACGGGTGCATCAAACTCAGAGCTGGCGATCATTTTGGTGGATGCAAGAAACGGAGTTGTTGAACAAACACGCCGCCACTCGATCATTACTTCGTTATTAAATATTCCACATGTAGTAGTGGCAATAAACAAAATGGACCTTGTAAATTATTCAGAAGATGTTTACAATAACATCGTAATTGATTTTGAAGAAGTGGCAAAATCGCTTGGATTGAAAGATGTAAAATATATTCCTATAAGTGCTTTGGATGGCGATAACATTGTTGACAAGTCTGAGAATTTTTCATGGTATGAAGGCGAATCACTTTTGCATCACTTAGAAAATATTAAACTCGATTCTGATATTAATTTGACCGATGCAAGATTTTCTGTTCAATATGTTATTCGTCCGCAGGCCGCAGAGCTACACGATTACAGGGGTTATGCAGGAAAAGTGATCAGCGGCATTTACAAAAAAGGTGATAAAGTAATTGTTCAGCCTTCAGGGATTGAAACAACTATTAAAGCGATTGAAATTGGTGGCGAAGAAGTGGATGAAGCATACGCATTGCAAAGTGTTGTGCTGCATTTGGAAGATGATATTGATGTAAGCCGTGGCGATATGATCGTACACAGAAATAATCAACCTGCAACAGAAAATGAATTTGAAGTATTGCTTTGCTGGATGGGAAATAAACCATTAGTGCCGGGCAATAAATATTTTTTCCAGATAAATAGCCGTGTGGTAAGAAGTGTTGTAAAAGACATAGAATACAAGCTTGATGTAAACACTTTGCAAAAAAATTACTCACCGGAGAAAGCTGAGTTGAATGATATTATTAAAGCAACAATTAAAACAGCATCGCCAATTCCGTTTGATTCTTATAAAAAATTAAGACAGAATGGTGGAGCAATTTTAATTGATGAAACAAGCTGTGTTACTGTAGGAGCTTGTATGATACAGTAATAATTAAAAATGCAAAATGCAAAAATCAAAAATACTATTATGAAAAAATCAAGCATTGTACAATCTCGTTCTGCATTTTACATTTTACATTTTACATTTTCTTAAATGAAAACGATTAAAAATAAACTTAATGGCAAAGTAATTCTTGCAGGATCAGGTCCGGGAGATCCGGAACTGATCACTGTAAAAGTTGCACGTTACCTGCAATTGGCGGATGTTGTATTAACTGACCGTTTGGTGAGTGAAGAAATTTTAAAAACTTATGTTAGAAAAGATGCAGAAATAATTCGTGTTGGCAAACAATGTCGTCGCGGAATTTCAACGCCACAAAAAACGATCAACGAGTTGATTGTTGAATATGCTTTGCAAAACAAATTGGTTGTGCGTTTAAAAGGTGGAGATGTTTCTATTTTTTCAAACATCATGGATGAACTGCAAACACTTGTTGCCAATAATATTCCTTATGAAATTGTACCGGGAGTTACAGCAGCCCTGGGAGCCGCTGCCACAGCAGGTATCCCGCTTACTGCAAGAGGTTATTCAACAGCAGTTCGTTTACTTACTTATTACAAATCTGATATTGTTTGCGATGACTATTGGAAGGAGTTAGCAAATACTGATGACACATTAATATTTTATATGTCATCTGAAACGTTGGATACCGTTGTACAAAAACTTACGGAAAATAATATTGCAAGCGATAAATTGCTTGCAGTTATTGAGCAGGCAACAACACCATTGCAAAAAGTACATACCTGCAATTTGTATGAGTACAACAAGAAATTAAAAGATCAAATATTCATTTCACCATCGCTTGTAATTATCGGAAAGGTTGTTTCGCTGCATAAAGATTTTGCATGGCTTGCAAACAGCAACGGCAGCGAATATTATTTTACACCTATCACAAGTCCGATCATTGCTATTGCTAATAATCAAAATAAAAACAAACATGTTAGCAGAGCATAAGCTAAAAGTATTTGAGGATTTTTTAAAGACCCTGACCAGTGATGAGATCACCTGGGTGAATGGTTATCTGAATGGTGTTGTATCAAAAAAATCAGAAAAAAAAGAAGATGTTATAATAAAACCGGCAGTCAATAAAATAACCATTACTTATGGAACTGAAACCGGCAATTCAAAAAAAATAGCCACTGATTTTGCAGCAAAGGCAAAAAAAAGTGGCATTAATGTAAAGCTTGTAAGCCTTGACCAGTACCGATTTAACGATCTTGCAAAAGAAGAATATTTTTTTACCGTGGTAAGTACACATGGTGATGGTGAGCCTCCTGCGGCTACAAAAAAGTTCTACGACCATATACACAAAAATGGATTTACGTTCGATAAATTAAAATACAGTGTGCTTGCATTGGGCGATACTTCTTATCCATTGTTTTGCAAAACCGGGGAAGACATTGATGAACAGTTAAACAAACTCGGTGGTAACCGGATTGCTCCTTTGATAAAATGTGATCTTGAATTTGATGAAGAGGTAAATCAGTGGGTGGAAAATGTTTTTCAATCATTAAGTACTTCTTCGCAAACAGAAGTTATTACTATTGCTGCGCCTGCAGGAGTAAAAAAAACTTCAACTAAAAAATCATACGTTGGAACTGTATTGTCAAACATCAACCTGGTTGACAAAGGTTCAAACAAAGAAATTTTTCACATTGAACTTGGGGTTGATGAGCCTGAATATGAACCCGGAGATTCTGTAGGGATTGTTCCCGAAAATTTAAATTTTGTTGTTGAAGAAATAATAGCATTGACAGGAATTGACAGGAATAAAGAAATTGAATATAGAGATGAGTGGTTCACTGTTTTTGACCTTTTAAAAAAGAGAGTGAACATTATACAACTTGCGCCATCTGTTGTAAAAAAATATGCAGCATTGGTTGGTCAGCAAATACCAGATGGAAAAATTAATCTTACCAACCTGTTGAAAATTTATCCCGTAAAAGATGCTGCACAATTTGAAGAAGTATTGGTTCTTCTCAATCCAATTGCCCCAAGGCTTTATACAATTGCTTCTTCGCAGGAAGCCCACAGCGGCGAAGTTCATCTTACTGTTGAGAAGGATGAATTTCATGTGAATGATGAATTGAAATTTGGTTTGTGTTCTGAGTATTTGGAAAAAGTAAAAATTGATACTGAACTGAAATTTTTTGTTCAAAAAAATAAACGATTCAGGTTGCCTGCTGATGATAAAAACATTATAATGATCGGCCCCGGAACAGGTATCGCAGCATTCCGTTCTTTTATTTCAGAGAGAGATTCAAAAGGTGCATCAGGAAAGAACTGGCTGTTTTTTGGCGAGCAGCATTTTACAACTGATTTTCTTTACCAGACCGAAATACAGAACTGGAGCGACATTGGAGTTCTTACAAAAGTGAATGTTGCCTTTTCTCACGACCAGGAAGAAAAGATTTTTGTTCATCATAAAATGCTGGAGCATGCTGCTGAATTATTTGAATGGATCCGACAAGGCGCTTATGTATATGTGTGTGGACAAAAAGATCCGATGAGTATTTTGGTTGAAAATACTTTGCTACAAATAATTGAGCAGAGCGGAAATAAAACAAAAGAAGAAGCAAAGAAATATTTTGAAGAGTTGAAAGAAGGAGGAAGATATTCAAAGGATGTGTATTAGTTGTCTGAACTTAGATTTATAGGATTTGTGGATTATAGGATTTTATATGGCAAGGAAGTGACAAATGTTTGCTAACAAAATTTTAATAAAAAATTGATGTCAGAAAATTTATCATCGATAGAAAAAATAAAAACTGCAAGCGATGGCTTGCGTGGTACTCTTAAAGAAAGTTTGAGCGATGAACTTACCGGCGCAATCCGTGAAGATGACCAGGCATTGATAAAATTTCATGGAATGTACCAGCAAGATGATCGTGACCGTCGTGAAGAAAGAGCAGAAAAAAAGTTAGATCGCTTGTATAGTTTTATGATACGTCTTCGTTTGCCCGGCGGGTTTTTATTGCCCGAACAATGGATCGCTATGCATGAGATTGCGGGAGAAAATTCTACCGGCGTTATAAAAATTACAACAAGGCAAACGATACAACTGCATGGCATTTTTAAATCGAAAATTAAACCAACCATAAAAGCATTCAACGCTGCAAAGCTTGATTCCATAGCTACCTGCGGGGATATTAACCGGAATGTTTTGTGCAGTTCTAATCCAAAACAATCTCCTATTCATCAACAAATATTTTCTTATGCAGGAAAAATAAGTAAGATGCTGATGCCTAAAACAAAAGCGTATTACGAGATATGGCTTGATGAAGAAAAAATTGTTGACAAGAAAGATGAAGAAGATGCATTGTACCAGGACAGGTATATGCCACGAAAATTTAAAATTGCAATTGCCATCCCACCAAATAATGATGTGGATGTTTTTGGAAATGATATTGGCCTGATCGCAATTATTGAAAATGAAAAATTATTGGGTTTTAATATTGCGATCGGTGGCGGGTTATCAACCACTCACGGCTTCGCAGAAACATATGCAAGGCTTGCAACCGTAATTGGTTTTGTTGACAGTGAAGAAAAAACTTTAAAAGCAATTTACGGGATACTTACTGTTCAAAGAGATCATGGAAACCGCAGCGACAGGAAGCTTGCACGGTTAAAATATACAATTGACAGGTTAGGTGTTGATTGGTTTAAAGCTGAAGTTGAAAAGCGTCTTGGTTTTAAGTTTGAGGAAGCAAAGCCTTTCACATTCACCAGCAGAAAAGATTTTTTTGGTTGGGAGCAAAACCAGGATGGGCTTTGGTATTACACAGTTTTTACCGAGAATGGAAGAGTGCTCGATGATGAAAAGCTCGCATTAAAATCTGCACTGCTGGAAGTTGCAAAAACAGGTAAAGTCACTTTTAGATTTACAGCAAACCAAAATGTAATTATCAGTGATATAAAAGAAGAAGATAAAGAAACGATCAATAAAATTCTTAGTGATTTTAAAATTATTGAACACACTGACGGCGCTTCTTTAGTTCGTAAAAATTCGATGGCATGTGTTGCTTTTCCAACATGCCCGTTGGCATTGGCTGAGGCACAGCGATATCTTCCTTCACTGATCTCTAAGATTGAAAATTTATTAGATCAATATCAACTAAGCGATGAAGATATTATTATAAGAATGACCGGTTGCCCTAACGGCTGTGCAAGATCTTACATTGCTGAAATTGGTTTTGTTGGTACTGGCCCCGGAAAATACAATTTGCATTTAGGCGGAGACCATGAAGGAATGCGATTGAATAAAATTTATAAAGAAAGTCTTGATGAACCTGCAATCTTAAATGAACTTGATAAATTTTTTCGAGACTTTAAAAATGAGCGAAATACAAATGAATCTTTTGGCGATTATTCATTGAGGAAATATTTTAATTAAAAAAATGTATTTCGTATCAATATCAATCAACAATTTAATTCCAAAAAAGTGCATTCAAACTAATTAAGTGTCAGAAGAAATACAAAATATTATAACAGATAAAGGGAATAATTTATTCCCCGTTTTCTTAAAACTGGAAGACCTTAAACTGTTAATAATAGGTGGGGGCAATGTTGCTTTGGAAAAGTTGCAGGCTGTTATTCAAAATTCTCCGGCCACTTTTATTCGCCTGGTATCAGTAACTATTCATGAAAAGATCTATGAAATTGCAAAGGAACATTCTAATATTACAATTGAGCAAAAGCCTTACTCCATAAGTGATCTGGATAATGCCGATTTAATTATTGTTGCGGTAAACAATTTAAAAACAAGTAAGCAAATAAGAGATGATGCACACCAAAAAGGCAAGCTTGTTAACGTTGCTGATAAGCCTGAGCTGTGTGATTTTTATTTGAGTTCTGTTGTAAGAAAAGGAAATCTTAAGATCGCCATTTCCACCAATGGCAAATCCCCCACCATTGCAAAGCGTTTAAAAGAAGTTATCACTAACATGATACCTGATGAAATGGAAGGTGTGTTGAACAATATGCAAACTATACGGCAGGGAATGAATGGCGATTTTTCCGAGAAAGTTAAACAGCTTAATGACATAACAAAAACGCTTGTTGCAAAACACATAACATTACAAAGCTCAAACATTCCTGAACAAAAAAAATGGCCCAAGATAGTTATGTGGTGCTTGCTGGCATTTTGTTTTATGATATTAGGACATGAAATTTTTTCTTATGTTCCTTTTGAAAAAATTTCGGATAGCATAAAAACTATTCCGAAATATATTGATACTACTTCTTTTTTGATAATGTTTATCACAGGCTTCATTGCGCAAATGGTTGATGGTTCTTTAGGAATGGGTTATGGCACAATTTCAACAACCTTTCTTTTAGCCAATGGCGTTAATCCCGCGATAGTCAGCAGCAGAGTGCATTCGGCCAGAGTATTCTCCAGTGGTGTATCAGGTTATAGTCATCACCGTTTTGGAAATATCAATAAAAAATTATTTAAAGCATTGGTTATTCCCGGCGTTGTTGGTGCAATTATCGGGGCAACATTAGCATACTTTGGTCAAAAATATTCGGTCTATGTACGCATACCACTTTCTATTTACACAGCCTACCTGGGTTATTTTATTTTACGCAAAGCATTCAGAAAATATAAGATCGAGGACAAAATAAAACGTGCAGGCATATTGGCATCGGCAGGAGGTTTTATGGATGCGTTTGCAGGCGGCGGATGGGGAACATTAGTTACCAGCACATTAATTTCAAAAAGAAAAAGTCCGCGATATGTTATCGGTTCTGTTTGTCTTGCAGAATTTTTTGTTGTTCTCGCCAGCTCAATTACTTTTTTCATCTTTTTAAAAAGCCTGCCTTTTGCTGATATTGCAGGATTAATAATCGGGGGACTTATCGCAGCGCCAATAGCAGCAAGGCTTGTAGGCAAATTGCCTTTAAAAGCAATGTTTATAGCAGTTGGTATATTTGTGATTATTACAAGCTTCTTTACTCTCTGGAAAACATTAAGCACGATTTTATAAATCAATTTACTTTTTTCGGAAAATCTTTTAATTAATTGCCGTAAACATTGCTGATGAAATATCTTTACAAAAAAAATGTATGGTTACTGTAAAGATCAACAGGGTGGGCGGAGATTTTGGTTTTGAAGCAGAGGATGTAAATGGCCATATAGTTCGTTTGGATACAAGCGATGAAACAGGCGGTATTAATTTTGGCTTTCGGCCCATGCAATCGTTGCTTGCAGGTTTAGGCGGATGCAGTGGAATTGATATTATTTCAATATTAAAAAAGCAACGTCTTGTTGTTGAAGAATTTTCAATGAAGATAAAGGGAGAAAGAGAGAAAGGAAAAGAGCCGTCTTTATGGGAATCTGTTCATATTGATTTTGAACTGAAAGGAAATATGAACCAGGAAAAAGCAGAGAGAGCATGTGCCTTATCAATAACCAAATATTGTTCTGTTGCAGAAACACTGCGGCGTTCAGGCACCAAGATAACATGGAATGTGAATGTCAATAGTCAATAGTCAATGGCAATTGGAAATATAAAATTATAAAAAAATAAAAAATATATAAAATTCATGTCGTTACATCCGATTACAAAAGCAATAAGAACACAAACAGAACGTACCAACGAAGGCGAACATTCTACACCTTTATTTTTAACAAGCAGTTTTTGTTTTGATAATGCAGAAGATATGAGAGCTGCATTTGCAGATGAAACAGATGATAATATTTACAGTCGCTTTAGTAATCCCAACGTAAGTGAATTTATTACTAAAATGGTTGAGCTGGAAGGAGCGGAAGATGGCGTAGCTACGGCAACAGGCATGAGCGCTGTGTTTGCAACGTTTATGGCGCTATTAAAAAAAGGCGATCACCTTTTATCATGCAACGCAGTTTTTGGAAGTACGCATAATATCATAAAAAAATATTTACCAAAATATGGTATTGAATGCAGTTATGTAAGTGCAGATAAACCTGAAGAATGGGAAGCTGCAATAAGGCCAAATACAAAAATGATCTACCTGGAAACGCCTACCAATCCCGGGCTTGATATTGTTGATCTTGAATTTGTTTCTGCTCTTGCAAAAAAACATAACCTTATTTTAAATGTAGATAATTGTTTTGCAACACCATTAAATCAGCGGCCAATTGACTTTGGCGCACACCTTGTTTTGCATTCAGCAACCAAGTGGATAGATGGACAGGGAAGAGTATTGGGAGGTGTGATAGTTGGCGATAAAAATTTGATCAACGACATTTATTTGTTCGTACGAAACACAGGCCCGGCCTTGTCTCCGTTTAATGCATGGGTACTAAGCAAAAGTTTAGAAACATTAGATGTACGCATGGAGCGTCATGCAAAAAATGCATTACAGATCGCAACCTCATTAGAAACGCATCCAAAAATTTCGTGGTTAAAATATCCCTATTTAAAAAGTCATCCGCAATACAACATTGCAGTTAAGCAAATGAAAAATGGCGGCGGCATTGTTTGCTTTGAATTAAAAGGCGGACTGGAAAGCGGCAGAAAATTTTTAAACAGTTTACAAATGTTATCTGTAACTGCAAACCTTGGCGATACAAGAAGTATTGCATCACACCCCGCAAGTACAACACATGGCAAACTTACAGAAGAAGAAAGACTGGAAGTAAATATTACGCCTGGCCTCATCCGTGTTTCTGTAGGATTAGAATATGTTGATGATATCCTTAATGATATTTTACAGGCGTTAGAAAAATGTTGATGAGTTAGTTTTAATTTGTTAGTTGAGTAACTTTAGATACCTGTTTATAAACAACATCATCAAACTTTTTAAAATGTGCTGTACCACATTTTATTTTTAGCTTCTCACTCCCTCTTAATTCTTCACCATCACTTTTTGTTTCTGCAACAAAATAAATTTTCTTTTCTCCTTTAAATACGATTGCCCAATCTGGGTTATATGGTCCAATTGGTGTATTTATTTTAAACCAATAAGGAAGTTTGAAATAAAACTCTATGTTCTCACTGCTCTCACAATCTTTTGCAAACTGATTTTCTATGCCACTATCAAGCGGAATATAATTTTCGTAAATGGTTTTATCAGCATCTTTAACGGTGTAAGTAAATTGGTCAAGATAAATTTCCAATTCGTTATCTTCAAACAAAGTCATTTCATAAATCTTGCTACCGATTTTTTCATACTTGATTCCTTCAATCATCAAATTATACAAAACACTTTTGATTGTGTTGGTTGTGTTGTCCATGAACATTTGAGGGTTGATAAGCAATTCGAAAATTTTTTCTGACTTCTTTACAATGTCAAGAATAGTTGTCCGTGTTAATTCTGTTTTGCCTTGTATGTATGCAAGCATATCAGGAATTTCAAAACCTTTACCGTATTCATCATTTACTGTATCGCTTAGTAATTGTCCTGATATACCTTCATCGGTAATCGTAATTTTTTGTTTTGTGCTTCTTACAGTTGGCTTTTTAGTTTCCTGCATATCCAGCATTGCCTTTGCAGCAAGTGTTATCAAATCGTTTGTCTGATATGCAACACTATATTTTGTTTGGAATTTTATCTTCTCCCATATCTGTAAAAATTTCGGGTCGGCTTCAAAACCTTTTCTGTAAAGGAGTTTCTCTCTTTTGTTTTTATCCTTAATTCTTCCGGTGAAATTTACTCCGCAATCTTCTTCAATTTCTTTCTGCAATGCTTTTGCAAAATCATCATAGCTTTCGTTTGCAATTACTGTGAGGCGGTTTATGTTCTGATCAAAAATTCTATTTCCTTTTTGATCCACTGACAATCGCAAGCCTCTGCCAATCTCCTGGCGCTTTTTAATTTCTGATTTTGTTTCGTTCAAAGTGCAAATCTGAAATACATTCGGATTGTCCCAACCTTCACGCAAAGCGGAATGACTGAAGATAAAACGAAGCGGTGTATTCATGTCCAGCAATTTTTCTTTCTCCTGCATGATGAGTTTGTAAGTATCATCATCTGCCTGTGTTTCGCCTCCTGTATCTTTCACTCTGCCCTTGTTGTCTTGTGAAAAATATCCGTTGTGTATTGCATCAACTGAATAAGAAATCAAACCTCTGTTCTTTGGTTTGCTTATTTCTTCCTGATAAACTTCTTCAAACCATTTTGCAAACTTTCCCGCAATTGCATTTCCGCTTTCATCATACTCACGATAATTTTTCACCTTATCAATAAAAAACAAAGTCAACACTTTTATTCCTTTGGCTTTGTAATCTATTTCTTTTTTCAAATGCTCCTCAACTGTTTTCTGAATCATAAAACGCATGACTTCATCATTCATGCCTCCCTGCGATTCGCCAACTGCTAAAACAATTCCGTTGGTGAGTTCTATCTGCTGACCACCAAAATCTATTTCATAAATTTTCAGTCCATCGTATTTTTCATTCTTGCCACTCAATTCAAACAGGTCTAATTTATTTTTGCTGGCGGTTACTGATTTTCTTTTTATTCCCGAAACAGAAGTAATATCAATTTTAATTTTTGCAGTAATGTTGTTTCCTGTCCTGTTTACACTTTCTAACTGAATAAAGCTGTTGTTAAAATCATTTTCACTCATTACGCTGTCCACTTCAATTTGTTTTACTAAACCCAAATCATACGCTTTGACTGGATTGAGTGAATACATGAGGTTGTAAAGGTTGGTGTGTGTTGCAGAGTAACGCAAGGTGCAAAGCGGTTCTAAATTCTGAATTGCTTTTTTACGAATTTCTGTTTCCATATTTTGCGGTTCGTCCACAATTACAATTGGCTTTGTGCTTTGTATAAACTCAATCGGTTTTTTGCCTGTGAGCTTATCGTTTGGTTTGTTGATGATATTTTCATCTTTTGCAAACGAATCAATGTTGATTACTAAAACCTGAATGGCATTGCCAGAAGAAAAACCACGAAGATTTGAAACTTTTTTGCTATCGTAAATATCAAAGTTGATTGAAGTTTTATCATATAACGATTGAAAATGCTCGTGGGTGATTTGCAGATTTTTTAAAACACCTTCACGAATTGCAACTGATGGAACTACTATTACAAACTTTTTAAAACCGTAAAGTTTGTTCAATTCATAAATAGTTCGGAGATACACATAAGTTTTTCCAGTGCCTGTTTCCATCTCAATAGAAAAAGACCTCACCCCAGCCCTCTCCAAAGGAGAGGGAGCCGCCTCCATCAACTTTAGTTCATCATCTACATTTAAACCGTTGCGTTGCTGAATGGATTTTACATTTTCTAAAATCTGTTCTGCTGATAAAGTAAGGTTGTTGCCGAAACCGTTTTCAGAAAGTAATGCTCCAACTGCGTTTTGTGAAAACTCAAAATCTCCGCTACTCAAAGGTTGCCCTTCAAAAATGTCGGTGATGGATTTTAAAGCATCCCACTGATATTGCTGATTGCTGTCGAAGTGTAGTTTCATTATTCAACTGCTTTCTTGATTTTTTCTATTGCTTCATGAACAAACTCCTTGTCTGATTTGATATAAGCATCATCGCAAACATCATAATCTATTTCTCCGATTATCTCACATAATGTTTTGCCTGTCGCTTGAAGTTTCTCTGCCAGTTCAGGAAAACGCTCTTTTATATCATTACAGAATTCCTCTAATTCAGAAGAAAATCTTATATGAAAATAGTCCCAATTACCTCCGCTCATTTTTTTATTTTTAGTTTATGCAGCCAATTTGTTTAACCAGTTTTCTTTACTCTTCCATGAGAAATCATTGATGCCGTATTCTTCAATTGCTTGCAATACTTCGGGTGCTACTACTTTTTCCAAATCATTTAATATTACGATGCCTTCATTATTCCTTGCTTGCTTGGTATCTTCAAAAGCAAAAAGTTGGGCAATGATGTTTTGTTTTTTCGGACTTGATACCGCTTTGATAATTCTTTCAGGGGCTTTGTCAGAAGCAGGAATAAGAAAATCAAATTTATGTTGGAATGAACTTTTCCCTTGCAAAATAATATTGGGTGAAAAACGAATATTATTTTGTTGAAGAAAATTAGTTACATCTTCCAAAAAGAATGATTCAACTTTTGGTGATGCCACAATAAATAAATCATCAACAGAAAGCATTGCCTGGATGAAATTATGTTTTCGCATTGGGAAAGTTGCAGGGGTAGCCATTGTTGTCAATTCATTTCCTTTAAGCATTACACCGAAACCATTTAGAATGGACTGTAATTCTTTTTGTCTTGCGGGTGTTGAAATATCAACCCCTGCCATTTCAAGATTGTTTATTGTATCACCGTCATCGGTCATAAATATTCTATCTCGGTCATCGCGTTTTAAATAAAACTGAATCTGGTCGTTGATGTGATTTACAAAAGGGGTAGTCACTTCAAAGTGTCCGTTGATTTCTGTGTAATTGATTTTCTTCTTCAACCATTCGGTGTAAGAGTGGATTAGATCTTTCATACTAAGAGAGTTTTTTTAATATTTGGTAATTGTTCTCCATTGCAACCTTATTACCTTAGTAACCCAATTATTTCCTATTAAAGCAACCTTATTAGCTTATTCCCACTTTAATGTTTTCTGATAAAATTTTATAAAGTCATCATATTCCTTTTGAAAACTTATTTTTTTATGATGTTCTGGTTGATTCAAAATATATTGACAAACTTTATCTACATCGGATTTGGATACTGAAAATGCAGATGCTGAATCCTGCCATGAAAAGATACCGGTGCAGAGTTTATTTTCGTTAATAAATTTATTTGAACTGTCCGCAACTCTTGTAAGTAAAGTTTCTTCTGATATTTTGGGAGTGCGTGAAACAAGAAAATGAGCATGGTCAGGATTGGCATAAATTGCATAAAGTTTTGAAGCATTATTGTTCACTATACCTGTGATGTATTTCTCAATTCGTATTCGATGTTTCTCCAAAATAATTGGGTAACGATTTTGAGTTATGAGAATAAAGTGAGTAAATAAATTATTGTATTCTATTTTCATTTTAATAAGGTAATAAGGGTAGAGCAATTACAGAATGTACTTTTTACTAAGGTAATAAGGTTCTAAACCTGTTGTTGTTTTAGTTCAATTCCGATGACGTTTTTTTTTAACCTTATTACCTTAGTAACAAAGATGCACGACAACAATGAACCTTATTACCTTATTGCGCATTTCATTATTTTCTATTTCCATTGTAATAAGCTAATAAGGTTTGTGAAATTACTTGATTCTGTTTTATTACTAAGGTAATAAGGTTGATATATTATACTGAAATGTAGCATTTTCATATTGTTTTAAAATAAATCCCTGCATCCTTCATTTGCAACACTGTGTTGGTTTTCAGTTGGTCGTTTCCTGTGAAAAGATTGTCAAGAGTTATTACTTTTTTGGGTTGGGCTGCAATGATGCTATCAATTATTTTTTGATTGAGTTCTTCCAATGCAATTATCAATTCTCCATCATTCACCGAATAATATTTTCCTTTTGTTTCTACTTTGTCGGTAAGCAAATAACCTGCTTTCAGCATCAGTTCATAAAGCATATTGTCTGCTTTACTTTCTTCTTTTACCGGATTGGTGAAAGCATCTAATTGAGTTACTAAATTTTCTTCTGTGATTTCATTGCCTCTCCAAATTTTGAAATTGGAAGGTGAGAGTTTGAAAACTTTGAAACCATTGTCTGAACCATGATTTATAGGATTAGTTTGATTAACCTGATTTTCTTTTGCATCAAAAAGTTGCTGCTGATTTTTATCTTTAATCATGGTAATCTTTGAATCAGGTAAATCATGGTTCAGACGTTTTATCACTCTCCTAATTCTCTCTTTACTTATATCTGCAATAGTTTTATATCCTGCTTTATATGCTTCACTGTTTTCATCAGTTAGTTCAGGCAACTGAACTAAAATAAATTTTCTGTTGCCTCCATCTTTTTTGTTCTGTTCTAACACGGCTTGGGCTGTGGTTCCTGAGCCTCCGAAGAAGTCAAGAATAATATCATCTCTATTTTCAATTTCTGCTAATGAAATAAGTTTAGTTATTAATTCTTTCGGTTTAGGATTATCAAATAATCCTTTTGTTTTCATCAGCATTTCCAGATCTTTTGATGCACTATCTGTTGAACCATGTTCAAATAAAATATTTGGATTTGCAGAAGTTGTATCTCTATCTTCAAAGTCATAAATCTTTAATTTAACAATTCCTTCTTCAATAATAAATCTGTTTTTTGCATCCAAAATTTTTGCAGTATCTTCTCCAATTTGCCAACGCTTTCCTTCTCTTGGTTTTTGTCCCAATATTTCAAATTGCATAGTTTTTCTTTCATAACCTCCGGTATTCTTTTTTTCAATTACTGTTTTTCTAAATGCTCCTTCATCATCAGTGAAGTCATATAATCTCGTTTCTTTTCCAACAACTCTATAATTTAAACTATCTGGACTTTCATTTTTACCATAGCATAAAATGAATTCGGTAAGTGAACTCACTTTAGCGCCTTCGACATTGGTTGTAGTACCTTTTTTTTTCCAAATAAAATTCGCAACAAAATTCTCCTCGCCAAAAATTTCATTCATCAGCAACCGAAGGTTGTGTTGTTCGTTATCATCAATGTGAACGAAAATAACTCCGTCATCTCTCAACAAATTTTTTGCTAAGAACAAACGGGGATACATCATGCTTAACCAGTTGCTGTGATAGTGCCCGCTGTCCTTACTGTTCTTTCGGAACATTCCTTCTTTCATTAAATATCCTTCTTCGTCTTTGTCGCCAATGCGTTTTTCGTAATCGGCTTTGTTCTCTTTAAAACTGTCAGGGTAAATAAAACTGTCGCTGCCTGTGTTGTAGGGCGGGTCTATTTCAATAACTTTAATTTTTCCGTAGTATGCCTTTTGTAAAACTTTCAGCACTTCTAAATTTTCACCTTCAATAAAAACATTTTGCGTGACCTCACCCCGACCCTCTCCAAAAGGAGAGGGAGAAAAGCCATCGTTGATCCCTTCGCCCGGGCAAGGTTTTAGCGTTGCCGTGGTTGGTATTTGCAACACTTTAAAAGCATCGGCTTTACCTGCCCAATTCAAAACATATCTTTCATTATTAAAATTAATGTCGTTAGAAAAAGTTGCTTTGAACTTCTCCCAATCAATTTTTCCTTCAGAAAATACATCAGGAAAAAGTTGTTGCAGTTTATTAAGACTCTCCTCCTGTATGTTTAAAGATTCTCCGTTCATTCCTTTCATTTATAATTTCAAGACTTAAAAACAAATTATTAATATGGCAAAAAAATAACAATATACCACTTTAAGACATAATCCTATTCCAATCCATTGTTGTAAAATAATTTTTCTGCCAAAATAAAATTTAAGTGATACAAGAAGTATCGCATCTCACCCTGCAAGCACCACACATGGTAAACTTACAGAAGAAGAAAGACTGGAAGTAAATATTACACCCGGGCTCATTCGTATTTCCGTTGGATTAGAATATGTGGATGATATCCTAAATGATATTTTACAGGCATTGGAAAAATGCTGAAGCAAATTTTATTGAATATATTTATCCCATCAGGTAAGCAATTCCATCATTTACAGGTTCGCACAGATCATTTATATTTTTCTGCCTGCAAAGTTTTTCAAAAAGATCTCTCACAATTTTATAATCATTATGAATTGGACAGGGATGCGTAGAAGAACATTTGCTTAATCCCAATCCGCATTGCTTAAAAACATCTTTGCCATCAATAGCATTAATGATATTGATAACGGGTTGCACTTTTTGTTTGGCAGTAATATAAAATCCGCCATTAGGCCCTTTCGCACTACAGATCACATTTTCCTTTACCAGTGTTTGCAACATCTTTCCAACAGAATGTTCGCTGGCATCAATGTACTCTGCGATCTCTTTGATACCGGATTTTTCCACAGAATCAAATTTAGACGCAAGATAAATTACGGCTTTGATAGCGGTTTTGCAGGTTAGACTAAGCATAATTATTGGTTCAAATATTTTTGCCCTTCCTCTGATATCCGTTCATGATTCCAGGGTGGATTAAAAGTTAATGTAAGCTGTACTTCCGTGGCTGTAAATGTATTTTCCAGTACCCGTTTTACGGCAGATGTAATTGATTCGCCCATAGGACAGAATTGAGTTGTAAGCGTCATATCAATAAAAACTTTTGAATTGGCTTCATCAAAATCAATTTGATAAATTAATCCCAGGTCAACTATATTCAACCCAATTTCCGGATCTTCCACATCCTGTAATGCAGCCAACGCAATTGTACATTTAATATTATTATTTGTAATTACATTCATAACCCGGAAGATTTATGTAACAGTACCTTTATCACATTCCAATTATAAAGCAAAGCTCCTGACAACAAAAATATAGTTGCCGATTTTAAAATAAAATTATCCGCATTATAAATCCCTATGATAAACATTATAAACCCCAACAAATAAACTACGCTCATCACAATAAAAATTTTATGGCTGAATAGATCTTTTGGATTTGGTGTTTTACCCAAACCTGCTTTCATGTGATATACTTTATTCCATACGATAAAAGGAAGTGTCTTAAACGTCATACCGAATATCATAAAAGTTATCCAGCCAAAAAAAACCATAAAGCCATATAACATCACCAGCTTTGGATTAATATTATCCATCAGCAACCACCCAATAATTACAGAGAGTACCAGCAATGGTAACGCCATCATGATTATTGATAACAAAGTAGTTTTCATTTGCTCATCTACCTGCTTGCGTATCCTTTGCTTAAAACTACAATAGCAATAATATCCAAAAAGAATTATGGCAAGCAGAACGGCTGCAATCGAAATGTAATAAAATGATGTTTCAGAAAAAAAAAGGAATGATATTATGAATGTGAGCAATCCTCCATTAATCAACGCATAAATTTTATACAACAATTTTGTATTACTGTATTTAGAAATAAGAAACATCGGTATTAACCGGGAACCAACGCCAATAACAAGTAATAGAAACCATCCTATTATACCCAAATGTGCATGCAGTGGTAAATAATATAATGAACCCTTTGGAAAAATAACTGTTGAAAAATTATAAATCAATAATACACCAACAACTGTTGTTAGCAATAGCCATAAGGCTGCAGTAAAAACAAAAAGTGTATGCACATTTTCATGTTTGCTTTTTGCCATACTAAACACAAGATTTACCAGGTAGGCAACTATTGCTATATTAATTAATATGCCACCGCATTGTGCCGGCCATCCCATATTAAAATAATAAAATCCGTACACCAACAATGGAATGCCCACTGCTGCTGATAAAAATGAACAATACGCTAATACATTACTATACAATCTTCCTTCAATTAATACAGGAACCAATTGATGACTGGCGCCTAATATTATCATAGTAGCCCAGCCCAATGCCATGGTGTGTGTGATTGCTAAAATTTGAGGATGAAAATAATGTTGCGTAAAAGCAGTTGTTGAAAAAAATAAAAATATTGTTGCAACAAGAAAAGATATGGCTGCATATAAATAAAACGGAAGTACGACTTTGTAAGTGGTGTTCTTTATAAGATTATCATTACTGGCGCTAAACATTACGGGCTTTGAAAATTAAAATATTTACTTCTCCGTCTTTAATTTCTTTTATGCGGTAATCGAAATCTCTTTCAGCCAATTCGGGTAATAAAAATACCGGGATGCGTTTGTGATACACAAACAGGGCTTCATCTCCATGTAAGTTTTTTAGTGCATCCAATATTGTGATCATTGGCAATGGCATTGCCATTTGGCGTACATCAATAGTTTGTAATTTGCCGGTGAAGCTTTGCAATATCTCATCCCAACCATCTGTTGCAATATTACTTTTATCTAAATTAATATTTACAACATCATCTTTTCCTTGTTTGTAAAAATAAGTTTCTACAAGATCATCATTAATTACATCTGCATATACTATAAAACCCTGTTTCTCTAAAAGACGTATCAAAGGAATTGGTTCAAATGTATTGATGATCTTTAAAACCTGCCCTGCTTTAATTGTTTTTACTTTTTCAATGATGATGCTCAACGGATCTTTACCTGATGCAATTACAGGACGAACATCTAATTCAACCAGTTGTTCTTTTTTTAAGGATGTGATAAAACCTGGAACTGATCTTTTTTCTTCTGCGTTGGATATTTCAGTTGCATCAATTTCGAATCCCAAAGATTTTAATTTATTAAAAAATATTTTTACATCGCAGTCTCCTATTTTAGATGCCATGCCTATACTGGTTCTTCCCGCCATCATTTTTCGCAGGATGGGATTGCGCAATTTTTTAAACTTTGGGCTGATGCTTATAATTGTTTCGAGAGCATCAGGATGCGCTTTAATAATTGCAGCAATTTTTGTTTGAGAATTGATGGTCATCATTATTTAAAATATTGATCGTAAAGATTCAATTGCGCCCCGATAGCTGCCATTAATTTAGCTGCGTTATCTTCAGTTGATGCTTTTTTTAATTCCGCAACCTGCCCAATCAAAGGCCTCAGCCATTTATGCAAAGCTTCATGATCAGGCCCCTGCATTTTACATTCGCTTATCATTTTATCTAATCCCTTTTGCAGATCGGCGGCAGCATTTTTATAAGAGGCTAACGATTTATCCGGTGCACTATAAAAAGTTTCAGCGACAGATAATAAATTTTTTACGTTGTTGCTGGTAATGCTATCGGCATTCCATTTAACACCCTTATTTAATACAAGTGGTTCGGTAGTAATTACCTTTTCTGTTTGATCTTCATCATGTTCTTTAACGACTTCTTTATTTTGTGGAGTGTTGGAATTATTACATCCGAAAAAAAATGCTGTTACAAAAACAAGTATTATCAATTTCATAGAATCACTTTTTATTTTTTCATTAAACTTATGATGCAGGCAGTGTCTCACTTTCAATAATTAATTACCTGCTTTGGCTTAGTTGTAGAAAATAAGACAACTGCCTGGCATCAGTTTTAAATGGATTTGGTTTCACATAAACGTAACTCCTTTTCTATTGTAAGTGCTTTTGGAAACAGTATATTATTTTCAAGATGAATATGCAAATGCAGATCATCTTCAAATTCATCCAGCATCTTAAATAACAAACTGTAGGTAGCGCAAGCATCTTCCGGCAATGCATAATTATTGGTTATGTTCCTTATCTCTTCAAGATTATTTCCAACCATTTCATGTTCCATCTCCATCATGTTTATCGGATTTTGTACTGTACCAAATTGTGGGGCGCTAAATACCTGAGTATTATTTTTTGCAGCTACCAGCTCTTTAATGTAAGGGAACAACACTTTTTCTTCTTTAATCATGTGTGCCAACAATTCTGAATTCACATCTTCCACTAATTTTTTTACACGTATTAATTCAGGATGATGGCTACCATGAACTTTCATTACTTTTTCAGCATAGGCCATAATATCCGGCAAACTTTTTCTTACATAACTATGATGAGTATTTACAATATAATCAGCAAGAAAATCAAGGTTCCACTCATCGTACGGCAACGGACGTGAAGAAGGCATATTATCAGCCTGCCTCAGTTCCTGCTCAACCTTTAAAACATCCAGTCCCTTTTCTGCACAAGCCTGCTGCACTGTTTTTTTACCACCGCAACAAAAATCCAATCCGTACTTTTTAAAAACCTGTGCTTTGCGCAGATCTTTTGTAGCGATCTGTCCCAGCGTTTCAATATTTTCATCGCTTTTATTTTTAGCTATTTTCACCTTCCACCATTCCGGGCCTTGCTCAAGATATTCCCATGAAAATATATTTCCTCTCTCTCCCAATAACTGGTAGTAGAGAGGCTTAGGATCATGATCATTGTGTATGGTTAAACTTTCACCTGCTGCTAATTCATCAAAGCGGACAAAAATTGTAGGATGCTTCTGCCTTGGCTCCAGCAGTGTTACATTTAGAATGTTTTCATTTAATACTGTTTGCATATAACTATGTTTTAAAAGTAATTGATGATGCAAAGATAAATAATAAAAGTATTAATTTACTTTTATTATTTATCTTTTGTAATAAACTGACGAAAATCATATTCCCTATAAAATAGAACAACCATCTTTGCATTATGCAACTCTGGAAAAATATTATCCAACGTCCTTCATAGTTTCCTTTCCCACTCCTGCATCTGCGTTGTTACGCTTTTACAAAATTCTCCTTAATAATTAATTTGTATGAAAACAATCATAGAGCCTTTCAAAATAAAATCTGTTGAACCCATTTATTTTAACACAAAAGAAGAACGTATAAATATTTTAGAGAATGCATTTTATAATCCCTTTTTAATTCATGCCAATGATGTATTGATCGATCTGTTGACTGACAGCGGCACAAATGCCATGAGCAGCAACCAATGGGCAGGCATTATGAATGGTGATGAATCGTATGCGGGAAGCCCCAGCTTTTTTCGTTTTGAAGAAACGGTACAAAAAATCACCGGGATGCCATTGGTAATTCCTACTCATCAGGGAAGAGCAGCCGAAAGAATTTTGTTTAGCATTCTTGGTGGTAAGGGAAAATATTTTGTAAGCAATACATTGTTTGATACTACAAGAGCAAATATAGAATTCTCCGGCGCCGAAGGTATTGATCTGTTATGTGAAGAAGGGAAACACCCAACTATTCTTGCGCCATTTAAAGGAAACATGGATACAGTCTCTCTTAAAAAATTCATTGACGAAAAAGGTGCAGGCAACATTCCTCTTTGCATTATTACTGTTACCAACAATTCCGGCGGCGGCCAACCGGTAAGTATGCAAAATATAAAAGAAGTAAAAAAGATCTGTGCAGAAAATAATATCCCTCTGTTCATTGATGCCTGTCGCTTTGCTGAAAATGCTTATTTCATTAAACTGCGTGAAGAAGGTTATGCTAATAAACCTGTACCGGAAATTGTGAACGAACTTTTTTCTTATGCTGATGGTTGTACTATGAGTGCCAAGAAAGATGCGTTCGCTAATATTGGAGGTTTTCTTGCGATGCGCAATGAAGACCTTGCACGACAATGCAGAAATCTTTTGATATTGACAGAAGGATTTCCAACGTACGGTGGACTGGCAGGAAGAGATCTTGAAGCCATTGCCATAGGATTGAATGAAGTGATGGATGAACATTATTTACAATACCGCATCCGCAGTATAGAATATCTCACCAATAAATTAATTGCAGCAGGTGTGCCTGTAATGCAGCCTGCGGGCGGACATGCAGTATACATTGATGCAAAAGAATTTCTTTCACATATTCCTGTTGAACAATATCCGGGGCAGGCATTGGTGGGTGCTTTATACATAGAAGGTGGCATCCGCAGTGTAGAGATTGGGTCGCTAATGTTTGGGAAATATGATAACAATAAAAATTTTATACCGGCACAGATGGAACTCGTTCGGTTGGCAATTCCCCGAAGGGTTTACACACAAAGCCATATTGATTATGTATCAGAAGTGATAATTGAAGTGTTCAATAAAAGGAATGAAATAAAAGGACTAACAATTGTTGAAGAAGCGCCCACGCTACGGCATTTTACTGCTAAACTAAAACCATTCAATAAAGATTATAAATCTATCAAATGAAAAAGATAAAACAAAGCTGGGCCGAACCTTATAAAATAAAAATGGTGGAGTTGTTGAAAATAACAACACCATCTCAACGAAAGAAAGCATTGCAGGACGCTGGTCACAATACTTTTTTATTAAAATCAGAAGATGTCTACATTGATCTGCTTACTGATAGCGGCACTTCTGCCATGAGCGACAGGCAATGGGCGGGCATGATGATGGGTGATGAAGCTTATGCCGGCAGCCGTAACTTTTATCACCTGGAAAAAGTTGTGAAAGAAGTTTATGGATACAAATATCTTATCCCTACACACCAGGGTCGTGGTGCTGAAAATATTTTATCAAAAATATTAATTAAGAAAGGTGACATCATTCCCGGCAATATGTATTTCACTACAACACGCCTGCACCAGGAATTAGCAGGAGGAAAATTTGAAGACATAATTATTGATGAAGCTCACGACCCGGAAAATGAATTTCCATTCAAGGGAAATTGCGATCTAAATAAACTTGAAAAGCTAATAAAAAAATATGGCGCAAAAAAAATTCCTTATGTAAGCATGGCCACCAGTGTAAATATGGCTGGCGGCCAACCCATCAGTATGAAAAATTTAAAAGAGCTGAGGGCGCTTACAAAAAAACATGGCATCCGTGTAATTCATGATATGACAAGAGTTGCGGAGAATGCATATTTCATTCAACAAAGAGAAAAAGGATATGAGCATAAAACAATAAAAGAAATTGTAAAAGAAATAAACTCTTACACAGATGGTGCAACGATGAGTGCTAAAAAAGATGCACTTGTAAACATTGGAGGTTTTCTTGCCGTGAATGATTGGGATGTTTTTGAAGAAGCAAGAAATATTGTTGTTATTTATGAAGGCTTGCATACTTACGGTGGACTTGCAGGAAGAGATATGGAAGCAATGGCGATAGGTATTGGCGAAAGTGTAAACGATGATCATATCAGGGCAAGAGTTGGACAGGTAATTTATCTTGGCGAAAAAATGACGGAATATAATGTCCCGATTGTAAAACCCATTGGCGGTCATGGCATTTTTGTGGACGCAAAAAAATTCTTACCGCATATTCCGCAGGATCAGTTTCCAGCACAAACATTGGCTGCAGAAATTTATCTTGATGCAGGTGTAAGAACAATGGAAAGAGGCGTTGTATCTGCAGGAAGAAAAACAAATGGAGAAAATTATTATCCTAAACTCGAGTTGGTAAGATTTACAATTCCACGTCGTGTGTACACACAGGCGCACATGGATGTGATTGCAGAATCTGCAGCAAGAGTTTATGAACGCCGGAATAATATTAAAGGAATGAAGATGATATACGAACCAAAATATCTTCGCTTTTTCCAGGCTAAGTTTCAGAAATTATAAAGCTTATCAACAAATTGAGAAAGGCTGGCTCCCATTAAGGAGCCGCCAATTCTCATAATCACAATTGGTTTTCATTTAGCAGGAAAATTTCGTATTGATAATTTAAGGAAGTCAATTCTAAATCTGCATCATTTAGTGCTTTTAAAAACTCGTTGCGGTTGATACCGGGCATCTTGGGCAACTGGCGATAATAGGTTATGCCATCCGTTAGATTTTGATAAAAGGAAGCATAATATTTTTTCTTTTTAGAAAATTGTTCAGATTGGATCTCGTCCTGCAATTGTTCTTTCAGGTAATCAATATATAAATACAGCTCCGCAATAAACATGTGAGGCCTGTTGGTATTGGTAACAATATTTTTTCTTCCATAAATATGATCAGTCATAGTTTGCAGAGAAACTACTTTGGAAAAATTTGCGATATTAGGCCCGGGACAAATAGTTACCGCATTTAGTTTTTTAATTAAAGTCTTTCCATAATTAATCGCAGCCGGATTGCTGAGGCCAATACATAAACATTCTTTTGCCAAAACATCATTCAATTGTTTTTTATATTCCGGCTCCTGCAGTTCAAGTGATTGCAACTGCGCAATCTTTAATTTTTGATATTTGTGTGAGGCAGTACAAATAGGCTCTTTGGTAAACTCTGTATTAAAGCTCAGGTGTTTTTCTGTACAAGGGCTGCCGGGCTTTCCATTTTTAATTCTTAATAATTTTTCATTTTCACCACTGTGCCCTTTAAGGTAAAAGAATCTTATTCCTAATGGGGAATTACGGCTCAACACTACATCTTTTTCTTTGGCTTCGCTCAATAGCTTCAATGTAGTTTCATCAACAGTTGTAGCTTCCGGCACCAACAAAAATGGGGT
>DATCOF010000184.1:0-2911 GCA_036564845.1 Chitinophagaceae bacterium
GCTTTTATACTACACGTAATAAAGTAAAGCTTATTCGGGGAGGTAACGAATATTTTACGCAATTACTGCTACTTATAAATTCTGCACAACATTCCATTCATTTACAAATCTATATTTACCATGATGATGAAACCGGTCTGATGATTGGTGAGGCGATGATGAATGCAGCTAAAAGAAATGTACAGGTATATTTTATTGCAGACGGGTATGCCTCCAGGGCCATGTCGAAATCATTTATTACCCGATTGCAAAATGCAGGAATTCATTTTAAATATTTTGAACCATTTTTTAAAAGCAAACACTTTTATTTTGGCCGCAGGCTCCATCGTAAAGTGTTTGTTGCGGATGGGAAGCATGCCCTGGTTGGGGGAATGAATATTACGAACCGGTACAACGATATGCCGGGTACTCCTGCTTGGTTGGATTTCGCAATGTACGTACAGGGAGAAGCAGCGGTTCAATTGTTCCAGGTTTGTACTGATATCTGGAAATGGAATAAACCACAGATCATTCAATTACCCAATGATATAGAAGATTTTTTGCAAAAAATTCCACAAACAGAATATTGCTCTGTTCGTGTACGCCGAAACGACTGGATAAAAAATAAAAACGAAATATGGAGAAGCTATTTTGAATTATTCAATCATGCAGACAAATCTATTATTATTATGTGCAGCTATTTTTTGCCTGGGATGGAATTGCTGAAACGGCTAAGCAAAGCTGCCAAACGTGGTGTACAAATAAAAATAATTTTGGCTGGCCCTTCTGATGTAATGATAGCTAAATATGCTGAACGATACCTTTATAACCGGCTGCTGAAAAATGATATTGCGATATATGAATATCAACCCAATGTGCTTCATGCAAAATTGGCAATTACTGATGGGCATTGGGTTACACTTGGTTCTTACAATATAAATAATATCAGCGCACTGGCAAGTATTGAAGTAAACCTGGATGTAAGAAATAAAGTATTTGCAAATAAAATTCAGCAGCAAATGGAAGAGATAATTGAACAGGATTGCATTAGCATTGCACCTGAAAATTATAAACTTACCTCAGGCTTTTTTGTGCGGTTGCGGCAAAAAATTTCTTATTACTTTATAAAGATTGCCATTAATTTATTTAGAATTCGTTTTAAGCGGCAAATAAAGGAGAGGTAGCAGGCAGCTTGCAATGCTAATGTATAAATAATTAAAAATTATTGTCTGCATTGATCAAACAATATTAGTTGCCCATAATTTTCTTAAATAACGACTTGATAATTTCCCAATTCCATTTTGCAAAACGTCCCCGCTGTACTACCAATCTATTGTCGGCGGAATGTTGAAGAAAATAATGGAACACAAATTTTTCTTCTGGATCGAGCCATCCAATAATTTGACCAAATCGCAGATCATTAAACACCAATGTATCATTCCATTTTTCAGCAGTATAAAATCCTTTTGAAAAACGAATTAATTTTTGCAGGTCTTCATGATTATGTACCGGAGCAAGCAATGAATCATTGCGGGGAAAAAATTTAAAATCAATTTCTTTTTTAGTATCAAATAATGAGCGGAAACCAACATAGAAGCCAGTATCATTAGCCATTACTACATACCACAACCAATTATTAAGCGCTGTAGGTGTAGTAAAGTATTTTGTGTAATGAATTTTTTGATGCACAGCAATTTGTTTTACATCGCTGTCAATCTTTATTTTATTTGTAATACAGTAACAGAGGTATAGAGTACTTATAATAATTGCAAACCTCCACCAAAATTTTCTTTTATTATTTCTTCGCTTTAGAAATAATAATGCAACAAATGCAATACCCGGCCATACTGAAAAAAAGGGATCAGCAACATAAATGGTATTAAAGGAAATACGGTAATGACTAAAAGGTTCAAACCAGCCTACGCCATAATTATTAAATGCATCAATAAAAATATGTATGAAGATCTGCAGCGCAAAAAATAACATCCACCTTCTGATGGAAATATTATGCGGCCGGTGCCACCGTTGTGCTAACAAAGAAAGAAAAGGAGTAACTATCAAAATAAATATAATGGAATGTGTAAAGCCCCGGTGAGCCAATAAATTTTCTGCCGGACTCATCCAGAAAGCAGCTACAAAATCAATATCAGGAATACTTTGAGCAAGGGCGCCCCATAGCATAGCTTTTTTACCAATGACTCTTCCAAAAAAAGCCTCACCGATGCATGCACCAAGGGCTATGTGAGTAAGTGAATCCATACTAATATATTGTTATTTTATTCTCATTAATCTGCGAGGTAATAAATTTAAGAGAATTGCTGATGATTTTCTCAGTATGCGAATTCACCAATGTAAATCCCTTAGTCTCTAACTTTCGATTTAAAGTTTTTAAATAGAAATATGGTCGGCAGGATTTAATAGTTTTTTACCATTATTTTTTTTGTAATGATCCTGGTGGTGCTTAATAAATTTTTCACTCTGCACAAACATACCACTACTACCGCAGCAGGGATCAAACACTCTGCCTTCATAAGGCTCCAACATTTCAACTAGTAAAATTTCACCACACTTGCAGGTGTATAGAATTGTCCGCCTTTCTTTTCTTAAGCCAAAGCAAACTCACCAAGAAAGTATTCAAACACTCTGCCCAATAAATCTTTGCTCTGTGCTTCTTTAACAAACCGGCAAGTCAGTATTTATTCTAAGCCGTTTTAAATTCCAGTAATTGGGAGGAATAGCAATGCCTGAATTTAACAGCGTCCTTTTTTCAAGTGAATGGCAATACTGGATAAAAATGATACTTGTGCCATCCCGACGCATCAATCTTTTTTTACAAATGAGTTTGATTGGTAATAACATTTTACTCTATAATTTACTCTATAAAAAATGGGTTAGGGAGAGTAAAAGTAATTTCTAAAGAAAAGGAGAGTTG
>DATCOF010000185.1:0-3389 GCA_036564845.1 Chitinophagaceae bacterium
CCTGGCAGGTTGCTCCTCAGCAGAGCCTGCTTCCGTTTTTATCTTCAACACAAATGTAAAGCTATTTTAGGATTACATTTTAAGAGTACATTTATAACAGGATTAGTAATCACAAGTGTAAACTTTTTTCAGGACGAGTCAGGCATTAACTGGGAAGTAATTTCTCCTGATCTTACAAGACATGACACAACAAAGATGGGACAGAGCGGTGTGCCTTATACAAACGAAGGCGCTGGCGGAGAGAATTATGCAACCATTGCATACGTTGCAGAATCACCTTACGAAAAAGGTGTGATATGGACTGGCAGTGATGATGGGCTTGTTTACCTAACAAGAGATAATGGAAAAACATGGAACAATGTAACACCTGCAGGGCTTAGTGAGCGACTAATAAATTGCATTGAAGTTTCTCCGCACGATAAAGCAACTGCATACATTGCAACAACGCGATATAAATTAAATGATCTTGCGCCCGCAATTTATAAGACCACTGATTATGGAAAAACATGGACGAACATCAGCAACGGAATTCCTTATGGCGCTTATACAAGATGTATTCGTGAAGATGATGTAAAAAAAGATCTGTTGTATGCAGGTACTGAAACAGGTTTTTATATTTCTTACAATGGTGGACAATCATGGAAGCAACAACAATTAAATTTACCGGTAACGCCGGTCACTGATCTTATGGTGCATAAAGGAAATCTTATTGCATCCACCATGGGGCGTGCATTTTGGATACTGGATGATCTTACAATTTTTCGCCAATACAACAGAACAGATACAACAAAAAGATTTGATCTTTTTAAACCAACTGATGCGTATCGTGTTTCCGGCGGAAGTGCGCTGGATGCAAGTCCTGATGATGAAGATGGGCCACCGCCAATTAATACTTCCGGTACAAATCCTCCTTCGGGAGTTTCTATTTATTACCTCGTTCCTGCAAAGCCTGATTCTATAAAACTTACTTTGGATATTCTTGATGATAAAGGACAATTGGTTCGCAGTTATTCAACCAAAGAAGATAAGAAGTTTGTAAAATTTCCGGGAGGCCCTGAAGCAAATCCATTATTGCCCAACAAACCGGGGCTCAACCGTTTTGTTTGGGACATGCGTTACACAACTTTGCCAGGAGTGCCGAATGTTTTTATTGAAGGAAGTTACAAGGGAAGAAAAGTTGCGCCGGGAAAATTTATTGCAAGATTAAAAACTGATAAAGAAGAAAAGACAATAACATTCACTATTCTCCCTGACCCGAGAATTAATGCAACGCCTGCAGAATATTTACAACAACAACAAACACTTGCTAAGGTTGATAATAAAGTAAAAGAAATTCATGATGATGTAAACCAGATGCGTTTAGTTCGTTCGCAAATAAATGAATTAATTGATCTGCTTACTGATACTGTGATGTACAAAAGTGTAATTGACAGCGGTAAAAAACTCGTAAAAAAAATAATCACATGGGAAGAAAAACTGGTGCAGCCTAAAGCACAAAGCAATGATGACATCATCAACTTTGTGAACATGCTAAGCGCTGATTATATTTTTCTTAAAGGAGAGATGGATGTAAATATTCCTGCGGTTACAAATGGCCAGCAGCAAAGGCTTGCAGAATTAAATGCACTGTGGCTGCCGATAAAAAATGAATACAGTGATATTCAAAAACAGGTCGCTGATTTTAATGCGCTTTGCAGAAGTTTGAACATTGAAAAAATAACAATACCGGTAATTTCAAAATGATTTGCAAAACAAAATTATAAAAATGAAAAGAAGAAATTTTATCAGGAACAGTTCATTAGCATCTTTTGCTATTGCATCTGCTGGTGTTGCTGCATGCAATACTCCTGTTACTAAAAACGAGACCGGTGAGATAGAAAAAAAACCTTCAACTGCTCCCGGTGATTTTGTTTTAAATGAAATAACAATTGATGAGCTGCAGAAAAAAATGCAGAGTGGGGAATACACATCAAGGTCCATCACACAATTATATTTAGACCGCATTGATGCAATTGATAAAAAAGGTCCGGCAATAAATGCAGTGATAGAATTAAATCCTGACGCACTCACCATTGCTGATAAAATGGACAGCGAAAGAAAAGCAGGAAAAGTACGAGGCCCAATGCATGGCATCCCTGTTTTAATAAAAGATAATATTAATACCGGCGACAGCATGATGACCACTGCAGGTTCTCTTGCATTGGAAGGAAATAAAGCAACGAGCGATGCATTTATCATAAAACAATTAAGAGAATCAGGTGCGGTACTTTTAGGAAAAACAAATCTTAGTGAGTGGGCAAATTTCAGATCAACAAGATCATGCAGCGGATGGAGCAGTCGTGGTGGTCAAACAAAAAATCCAAACGTTCTGGATCGTAATCCATGCGGCTCCAGTTCCGGCTCCGGTGCAGCAGTTACGGCAAATCTTTGCACCGTTGCTATCGGCACAGAAACGGATGGTTCCGTTGTTGCGCCTTCTTCATTTTGTGGCATTGTTGGTATCAAGCCAACTGTTGGTTTATTAAGCCGTAACGGCATTATTCCCATTTCTAAAACACAGGATACTGCAGGCCCAATGGCACGCACAGTAAGGGATGCAGCAATATTATTAAGTGTGCTAACAGGTATTGATAGTGCTGATGAAGTTACCAATGAAAGCAATGGCAAATCACAAAAAGATTATACCGTTTTTTTGGATGCCAATGGTTTAAAAGGAAAAAGAATTGGCATTGAAAAATCTTTTTTAACCGGGCACGAAGGTGTTGTGGGATTGTATAAACAGGCGATAGAAATTTTAAAAGCGCAGGGAGCAACAGTTGTTGAAATTGAACTTTTAAAAGAAACAAATAAACTGGGCAATGATGAACTCACCGTTTTGAAATATGAATTTAAAGATGGCGTAAACAAATATCTTTCTACAGCAAATGCAAAAGTGAAATCATTGGCAGATGTTATTGCATTTAATAAACAAAATGAAGCCAAGGCAATGCCATGGTTCAAACAGGAAATTTTAGAAAGCTGTGAAGACAAAAAAGGGCTTGACACAAAAGAATATACTGATGCACATACAAAGTCAACAAGCTCAAAAAAATTAATTGATGACATGATGAAGCAAAATAAACTTGATGCCATATGCGGAACAAGCATTGGTTATGCGGCTTTGATCGATCTTGTAAATGGTGATTATGATACAGGATTTTATTTTTGTCCACCCGCTGCCATGGCAGGATATCCTCACATAACTGTACCCATGGGAACCGTTCATGATCTGCCGATAGGCCTTTCTTTTTTCAGCACTGCTTATGATGAAGCAGGTATTTTAAAAGTGGCGTATGCTTATGAACAGGCAAGCAAAAAAAGAACATCACCAAAATTTATGAACGCTGTGA
>DATCOF010000186.1:0-15995 GCA_036564845.1 Chitinophagaceae bacterium
AACCGTTTTTAAGATTAGCCGGACTGGAACCATTAGTAGTTCGCCCGGAAACAAATTTTGTGAACGTTGGTGAACGTACCAATGTAACAGGCTCTAAAAAATTTGCAAGATTAATTCGCAGTGATAATTATGAAGAAGCGCTTTCTGTTGCAAGGCAACAGGTAGAAAGTGGTGCGCAAATTTTAGATGTGAATATGGATGATGCATTGCTGGATGGTGAAAAAGCAATGACAACTTTCCTCAACCTGTTGCAGGCTGAGCCTGATATTGCGAAGATTCCCATCATGATCGATTCTTCTAAATTCAACATCATTGAAGCGGGATTAAAATGTGTGCAGGGAAAGTGTATCGTGAATTCTATTTCCATGAAGGAAGGCGAAGAAAAATTTATTGAGCAGGCGATCATTTGCAAAAGCTATGGAGCCTCTGTAGTTGTAATGGCTTTTGATGAAAAGGGACAGGCAGATACACAAGACCGTAAAGTTGAGATCTGTGAGAAAGCATATAAAATATTAACTGAGCAGGTTGGTTACGATCCGCAGGATATAATTTTTGATCCCAACATTTTTGCAATAGCAACAGGGATTGAAGAACACAACAATTATGGCGTTGATTTTATTGAAGCAACAAGAATAATAAAACAAAAAATGCCGCTTGCAAAAGTTAGCGGTGGTGTAAGCAATGTTTCATTTTCTTTTCGTGGGAATGATGCGGTGAGGGATGCAATGCATTCTGTTTTTTTGTATCACGCCATTGCCGCAGGCATGGATATGGGTATTGTAAACGCAGGCCAGTTGCAGGTTTACGAGCAGATAGAGCCACAATTAAAAGAGCTTTGCGAAAATGTTATCTTAAACAGAAATGATGAAGCAACCGACAAACTGCTTGCCTTTGCAGAGACTGTAAAACAAAAAGGCAAGGTTGAAGTAAAGGATGAGTTATGGAGAAGTGAACCCGTAGAAAAAAGATTAAGTCATGCATTAGTAAATGGCATAACAGATTTTATAGATGCTGATACAGAAGAAGCAAGAGTAAAATATCCAAAGCCACTTGATGTTATTGAAGGCCCGTTAATGGATGGAATGAATATCGTTGGTGATCTTTTCGGAAGTGGTAAAATGTTTTTACCGCAAGTGGTAAAGAGTGCAAGAGTTATGAAAAAATCTGTTGCAATCCTAACGCCTTACATTGAAGCAGAAAAAGAAGAACGCCGCCTGGCGCATGTTGCAGCAGGAACAAAAAATGAAGAAGGCGCAGGCGCTGCAAAAATTCTATTGGCAACAGTAAAAGGTGATGTGCATGATATCGGTAAAAATATTGTTGGCGTTGTACTTGGTTGCAATGGTTACGACATCATTGATCTTGGTGTGATGGTTTCGGCAGATAAAATTTTACAAACTGCCAAAGATGAAAATGTTGATATCATTGGGTTGAGCGGATTGATAACGCCTTCACTGGATGAGATGGTACACATAGCAAGGGAAATGAAACGCAGAGAACTTACTATTCCTTTATTAATTGGCGGTGCAACAACTTCACGGATGCATACAGCAGTACGAATTGCGCCTGAATATGACAATGGCGTATTGCATGTTCTTGATGCTTCAAGAAGTGTGACAGCCGCAGGAAGTTTATTAAGCAAAGAACAAAAGCCTGAATTTTTAAAGGGAATAAAAAAAGAATACGACAAGCTTAAAGTAGATTTTGGAAATAAGCAATCCGTAAAAAATTATTTGCCATTTGGTGAAGCTCAAAAGAATGGAGCTAAAATTCAATGGGAAAATTTTACTCCTGTTGCTCCAACATTTACCGGCACAAAAGTTTTTGAAGAGTATGATCTTACTGAAATCGAAAAATATATTGACTGGCAACCATTTTTTATTGCATGGGAAATGCATGGAAAATTCCCCGGCATTTTAAAAGATAAAATAATAGGAACAGAAGCTACCAAACTTTATAATGATGCAAAAGGATTGCTTAAAAAAATAATTAATGAAAAGTGGCTCACGGCAAAAGCTGTAATTGGTTTTTGGCCTGCAAATAAAATTGCACCTGATACAATTGAAGTACATGATGAAAACGAAAATATCAAACTTGAATTTCTGCGTCAGCAAATTCAAAAAGCAAAAGAGCAACCCAATTTATCATTGTCAGACTTCATAAGCCCACAGAAGCCCGACTATCTTGGCGCCTTCGCAGTTTCTATTCATGGCATTGAAGAACATATTGCTCGTTTTAATGCAGAGCATGATGATTACAATAAAATAATTATGCAGGCATTGGCAGACAGGCTGGTCGAAGCTTTTGCAGAAGTGCTTCATGAAAGAACACGAAAAGAATTTTGGGGTTATACAACCGAAGAACATCTTACTACAGAAGAGTTGATCGAAGAAAGATATTTGGGGATACGCCCGGCTCCCGGCTATCCTGCATGTCCTGATCATACAGAAAAATATAAGTTATTCAAACTATTGAATGCAACAGAAAATGCCGGAATAATTCTTACAGAATCTTTGGCAATGTATCCTGCCTCATCTGTTTGCGGTTGGTATTTTGCACATCCTGAAAGCAAATATTTTGGCGTAGGAAAAATAGGCAAAGACCAATTGGAGGATTATGCAAAAAGAAAAGACATGCCGCTGGATGAAGCTGAAAGATGGCTTCGACCTGTGTTAGAATAAGTTTTTATTTTAGTTTACAACAACCTGTCTCCTAATTTTACTGTGGATTTGGAGGGCGTTACTAAAACATATCCTATGTTCTCAGTATTCTTAAAACCTAATGTTAGTACTTCAGAAATAAACGGGCCTATCTGTCTTGGAGGAAAATTTACAACACATGCAACAAGCATCCCCTGCAATTCTTCTTTGATATAAGTTCCCGGAAGTTGCACACTCGATCTTTTAAAACCGATCTCATCGCCGAGATCAATAGTGAGTTTGTACGCAGGTTTTTTTGCTTCAGGAAAATCTTTCACTTCAATAATTTTTCCTAAACGGATATCTATCTTTTCAAAATCTTCATATGTTATCATATACTTTATGAATTATTCTCAATGAGTTAATAATTGCTAAATTTGTTCAAAACCAAAACTAATAAACATCTGAAATACGTATCTATAAACTACAATATTAAGGCATACCTCTAAGTTCAAAATCAAATTAAAAACAAATGTGAATGCAGAATTCTTATCCATTTATAAAAATGAATGCTGCAAAAATTACGCGTTATGAATACTTATAAAATAATTTTTCTATCTATTCTAATTATATTATTTTTTCCTTTTATCAGCACTTCACAGCACACATCAACCGGCAAGTACAAGAAAGAATTTTATTTTTCCTGGGGTTATAATACCGAATGGTACACTCACAGTAATGTTAAGGTAAAGCAGCCAGAGTTGGGAAATAAATATACGCTGAAACATGTATTGGGACATGATCACCGCGGATGGGATGAAAGTGATTTTTTTTCAAAGGACTTAACCATTCCGCAGTATAATTACCGGATAGGATATTTTTTTAATAAGGCAAAAGATATTGCCTTTGAAATAAATTTTGACCATACCAAATTTATTATAACTGATGGGCAACAAATAAGGATCCAGGGAGCTATGCACAACAGGAATTTGGACAGCACTATAAATTTTTCACAGGCTAACGGGTTTTATTATTACCTGAATAACGGTGCCAATTTTCTTTTATTTAACCTGGTTAAGCGATGGAACTGGTATACCAATAAAAAGCAAAATATAAAAATAGATGCGCTGGGTAAAGCAGGGATCGGTACTGTAATTCCCCATGTAGAAAATAGTTTTTTTGGAAATAGTAATGACCCTCATTTTCAGCTTGGCGGATGGAATACAGGCGTAGAGGGCGCATTGAGAGCCACCTTTTATAAACATATTTATCTTGAGTTTGCGGGTAAGCTGGATTATGCAAGATATTCGCATCTTAAAATTTATAAAGGAGATGTAAGCCAGGCTTTCAGCACAGCTGAGATTATTTTAAATCTCGGATATACCTTTAAATCCCGGAAACATTCTAAAAAATAATTGAAAGAATAGAAAGTCTCAAATTATTTTTAGCAACTTTGCAAACTTTATTATGCTACAAAATCGCAAAGCCGCTACCGGCTTTATTTTTATCACCATACTTCTTGATGTTATAGGCTTTGGAATTATCATTCCTGTTTTTCCAAAACTTATTATGCATCTTACTCATGGAAATATGAGTACTGTTTCCCAATGGGGTGGCATGCTTTCCTTTGCTTATGCAATAATGCAATTTGGTTGCGCACCTATTCTTGGTAATTTAAGTGATCAATTTGGAAGAAGGCCGGTGCTGCTTTTTTCTCTATTAGGTTTTGGAATAGATTATATCTTCATGGCATTTGCCCCAACAATTGGCTGGCTGTTTTTGGGAAGAGTGATTGCAGGTGTTGCAGGGTCAAGCATTACCACAGCATCCGCATATATAGCAGATGTTAGTACAAATGAGAACAGGGCACAAAATTTTGGAATGATCGGCGCAGCCTTCGGTATCGGGTTTATTATAGGACCGGTAATGGGTGGTGTGTTAGGACAATATGGAACCCGTATTCCTTTCCTGGTTTCTGCAGGGCTTGCATTGCTGAATGCTATGTATGGTTATTTTGTTCTGCCGGAATCATTGACAAAAGATCACAGGAGAAAGTTTGAGTGGAAACGTGCAAACCCTGTGGGCTCATTAAAGCAATTAAGAAAATATCCTTCTATTGGCGGGCTTATTGGCTCGCTGATACTGGTTTACATTGCTGCACATGCAGTGCAAAGCACATGGACATATTTCAACATAGAAAAATTTAAATGGAACGAAAAACTTATCGGTTATTCATTAGGAGCGGTAGGTTTATTGGTTGCCATTGTTCAGGGTGTATTGATAAGATTCATTAATCCTAAATTAGGAAATGAGAAAAGTGTGTACATAGGTTTGGGATTATATTCCTTAGGATTATTGTTGTTTGCTTTTGCCAGCCAAACGTGGATGATGTTTGTATTTTTAATTCCTTATTGCATGGGCGGCATAGCAGGACCGGCTTTGCAAAGTATTATTTCAGGCAACGTTCCCCGAAACGAACAGGGAGAATTACAGGGCGCATTAACAAGCCTGATAAGTGTTACAACAATTATAGGCCCGGTGGTAATGACATTTTTATTTTCATTTTTTACAAAACCTAATGGAAAAATATATTTTGCCGGCGCCCCATTTTTGCTGGGCGCTATTCTTATGTTGGGCAGCGCTTTGATCGCCTATTATACTTTGAAGGGAAGAAGATTGGCAGAAGAAAAAACGGTTGTGGTTTAGTTTTTGATAATTTTTTTAAAAATAGAAATTGGAAAATTAATTTTAAAACTCATTTAAAAGAGTTTAAACATCATCTAACCGAAACCAATTAATCCTAAATTTGTTTAAAAGGTAAAATGGAAATAAAGACAGATTTATTTTTGGGTGACAGCAAAAGCGAACTTAAAAAAATTTCAGATAATTCAGTTGACCTAATAATTACTTCACCGCCATATACAGACCAAAGGAAATGAACTTATGGAGATGCATCTTTTAAAACAATCTGGATTGTATTTTAAATTTTAGAGATTATGAGTTATGAAGGTAAAATGCTTGCAGAGTTTAGTATGCCTTCCCGTAAAGAGGTTGAGGAGGCCTTACTAAAAATTTTATTTAAACATAATGGAGTTATAAAAGAGTTTTCTACAGGAGAAGAAATTGTAGAGGAAATAGCAAATGAATTTGGATTAAATCAGAATCAAAGAACAGTTACTTTAGAAAGAACTTATAGAAAGGAAAACAGGATTGTAAAATCTCTTCTTTGGCATCGCCTTTTATATCGTGCTGCAGATTCTTTAGCAAAAGAAAAATTAGTTTCAAGGCCTTCTGCTACTCTGCATCTAACTAATAAGAAAGAATGGATGCTTACCGAAAATGGATTTGATAAAGCGCTCAATATTTTGAACATTCCTAATACACAAAAAGAATTTCTACCAACTAAATCTTTTGAAGTACAAAGAATCGTAAAAAAAATTATTGAAAGACCAAGGCCAAATAATTATAATCCTTTTGACAAGGAAAAGAAAGTTACACAAGTAACAAGAGAATCTGCATTAAGGAAAAGAGGATTTAGGCAAGCAGTAATTGAAGCATATAGTTATAAGTGTGCTTTTTGCGGAATGAAAATTCATTCTCCTGATTCATTATGGTGGGAGGTTGAGGCAGCGCATATTGTTCCTCACAGCTTTAAAGGTAAAGATGATATATGGAATGGGTTAGCGCTATGCCGATTGCATCACTGGGCTTTTGATGTTGGTTGGTTCGCAATACAAGATGATTTTTATATTATAGTTTCTCCTCAAATAAAATCATTACCCCAAGATTTTGGCAAAATGGGAGATTATGATTTTATGAGAATATTGTCGAGCAAGAAAACTAAAATTCTTCTACCAAATGATAAAGAAATTTTTCCACATCAAAACTCAATTCGATGGCATCGTGAAAATAAATTTTGTCATTAAAAATGAAAAGGAAAATGAAAAAGAAAAAAATTATTTATTCTCTAACAGTAGAGGATATTCAAACAGTGGCCATTCAAGAAATAGATAGAAACTTATCAAAAGTAGAAATTGAGAAAATATTAGATCAGATTGCAGAAAAAATAAATTGGTATGATGCAATTGCAGACTCAATTAATAAACAATTTGCAGTTACTTCATAAAATATCAAAGAACTATTTACAAAAATAATTGAACCTTTAGGTCATCAGGCAAAAGAAAGAAACGATGACTTCATGCTTTCTTATTCTAAAATGATTAATTTATTTACGAAAGAATTTGCAGATACATTTTGCAAAAAAGATGGGTCAATAGATTGGGAGAAATTAGTACGTTTTAATTCCGCAATATAATAACACTTCAAATGAGTATTCCAAAATATTTCTCCCTCTTTCTTTTCATTCTTCTTTGCAGCTGCGCAGAAAAGAAAAAAGCTATACCAACAATAAGGGATAATATAAATAAAAAATTGGTTGCCAGTTACATTGTTCCAATGGGTGATCTAAAGCTCGACAGAAAGTTTGGCGCAGAAGTTTTTGAAACATCTGAAACCTTTAAATATCTTCTTGTAATGTATTTTGATGGAACAGTACAAAATGATACACTCGTCATTCCAAATGTCGGCATACAGCCTGTTGTACAAATAAAACCGGGTGATGAAGAACTCTCCTGCATAATTGGATTTGCAGACGACAAAAATGTTTTTAGAGAATACAAATTACTTTCTGTAAAAAATGATCAGATGAGATTAACAACATTAAAAAAATATTCTGTCTCCGGAGAATAATAATTTACCTCTTCATTTCTTCCAACTCTTTCTGCATCTTAAACATTTCATCACGCAATCTTGCGGCTTCCATAAAGTCAAGATCACGGGCTGCTTTTTCCATTTGTCTTTTTGTTTGAGAAATAGCTTTCTCCATTTGCGGGATTGTCTTGTATTGCTCCTGATCTTCAGCGGCAACAGTTACTAATTCATCAACCGCATAAGGCGATCTTTCGTCATAACCTTTTATATCGAGCACCGATGTCTGTCCCATTATCTGCGCAACTGATTTTTTTATTGTGGTAGGAGTGATGTTGTGCTGTATGTTGTAAGCAATTTGTTTGTCTCTTCTGCGGCTGGTTTCATCAATTGTTTTTTGCATGCTCTCGGTCATCTTATCTGCATAAAAAATTACAAGGCCATCAATATTTCGTGCCGCTCTTCCTGCAGTTTGTGTAAGCGATCTTTCATTGCGGAGAAAGCCTTCTTTGTCTGCATCTAAAATAGCAACGAGAGAAACTTCAGGAAGATCCAAACCTTCACGTAAAAGATTTACACCCACCAACACATCAATTTCACCCAAACGCAGTTCACGCAAAATTTCTATGCGGTCTAAAGTATGCACTTCGCTGTGAATATATTTTGATTTTATGTTTATGCGATGAAGATATTTATCCATTTCTTCAGCCATGCGTTTGGTAAGTGTTGTTACTAAAACACGATCACCTTTTGTAACTCTCTTATCAATTTCATCCAGCAGATCATCAATTTGATTTACAGAAGGACGAATTTCAATTGGCGGATCCAATAATCCTGTTGGCCGTACAACCTGCTCCACCACTACACCTCCGCATTTTTCCAATTCATAATCTCCCGGCGTAGCACTTACATAAATAGTTTGATTGAGCATGCCTTCAAACTCATTAAAATTTAGCGGACGGTTATCCAATGCTGATGGCAAACGAAAACCATAATCAACCAAAACTAATTTTCTTGAGCGGTCGCCGCCATACATGCCGCTAACCTGAGGAATGGTTTGATGACTTTCATCTATAACACATAAAAAATCTTTTGGAAAATAATCCAGTAAACAAAACGGCCTTGTGCCGGGTTCTCTGCGATCAAAAAATCTTGAATAATTTTCTACGCCATTACAATAACCAAGCTCACGAATCATTTCCACATCATAATTTACACGCTCACTAATTCTTTGCGCTTCTATATATTTTCCTGTGCTTTTAAAATAATCAGTTTGCCTGCCGCACTCATCCTGTATCTCTGCTAAAATATCCTGTAGCTTATCTTTTGGTGCGATGTATAAATTAGCAGGAAAGATAGCGGCGTTATCAATTTTCATAATTCTTTTACCGGTGCTTAACTCGAGTGTTTCTATACTTTCAATTTCATCGCCGAAAAAAGTAATGCGGTAACCATGATCCATGTAAGGCAGATTGATATCAACCGTATCGCCTTTTACACGAAATGTTCCTCTTGCAAAATCTCCCTGCGTTCTTGAATACAAACCATTAACCAGCGAATGCAAAAACCCCTGGCGGCTTATCGATTGACCGGATTGAATTCTTACAACACCTTCAGCAAAATCTTTCGGATTACCAATACCATAAATACAGCTCACACTTGCAACAACAATTATGTCTCTTCTTCCTGTGAGCAGCTGCGAAGTGGCCTGCAGCCTTAGTTTATCAAGCTCTTCATTTATGCTAAGATCTTTTTCAATGTATGTATCACTAACCGGCATGTATGCTTCCGGCTGGTAATAATCATAATAAGAAACAAAATAGCCTACCGCATTATCAGGAAAAAATTGTTTGAACTCTCCATACAATTGCGCCACCAATGTTTTGTTGTGGGTAAGCACCAGCGTAGGTTTCTGCACATTTTGGATAACGTTAGCAATGGTAAAAGTTTTTCCGCTGCCGGTTACTCCCAACAATGTTTGATATTTTTCTCCCTCTAATAATCCTTGTGTAAGATCATGTATTGCTTCCGGCTGATCGCCTGCCGGCTGATATGAAGATTGAAGATTGAATGACATAGAGGATTGCAAAATTAGTAAGACTTGGCGAGTATAAATTCTGAAGGGTTGTTAAGAGATTAGTTCCAAACTACAATCAAATTATTCGGACCTTCTAAACACATTGCATCAGGATCACTACTATATGCTTCATCTCTTAGATCAATTATAAATATATATCCATTGTCGAAAACTAATTCTGCTCTTTCATCAGTTTCATTTGTTTCAATAACTTTTAATCCTACCAAATCTTTGGAATTAATATTTAATCCACCAATAATTTCACTTTTATTATAAACATCTAATCTATATTCATCAAAATAAAATTGAGTATATACAGACATTTGGTGTTCCGATTTATCTTCTTTTTTCTTCTTTAAAGTGTAAACCGAATTAATATCAACAGTAATGAAATTAATTGTTCTACCAATTAAATATTTCAAATAAGATTTATTTTCATCCATCGATTGTAAACTATGCTATTTAGTTATTATTCGAAGTGGCTATCCTCATCAAATAATTTGCAAGCCTGTTGATGGCTTTTGCATCAATATTAATTTGATCCTGCGCTTCCTTCCAGTTGCGCTGTTCAATCGCTTCACGAATGCCCGGTAAAGTTTTCACTCCATAGCCTGTATAAAATCCCGGAGCATATAAAGTGTGCCTGTACCATCCTCTGCGTGGCAAACCATTAACGGTTAGCAATTGTTGCTCGGCCTGGTATAAAGCTTTATTCAATGCATCATGATCTGCATTTGTTGTTAGCGCTTTTTTCCAAACTGACGATAAAGAGTCAGCGCTCTTTTGTAAAGAAGACAAAGCATTTTGCATTGGAGAAAAATCAAGATAAGGCACTTCAGGTTTTACTACCGGAACAATAAAAGTTTTTGTTGGGTCTGCAGCCAAAGTATAATCATGTGATCTTATCAATTGATTTTCTATTTCCGTATTTTCTTTTGTTTGCTGTTGCAGATCCATTAGTTCTTTTGTGTAATCATTTACCGTTGTGTACAAATGCCTGAAATCAAAAGGCAGCACATCAGCATTTGCCATGCGTAAAGCCGCTCTGCCGGCGGTTTGTGACAGTGTAACCCCGTAATAAAATCCCGGATCTTTAAAGCGAACATAATTATCATAAGAATCATAAATGGAATGATATTCTCCGCCATTATCTTCTCCGCCATAGCCAAGATCGAGTGAAGGAACAGCAAGGTGTTGAAGAAAAGAAGAAAAATCGGAACCCGAACCTAATGCACCCAGCGTAAGTGTATTTTTATTAAAGGCATCTTTCTTTGCTTTTGTTGTTGCAGCATTCACAACTTCCTGTGCTTTCTTTCTTTCAAAGACAGTTACTTTGGTTTGCGGATCAATAACATCTTTTGCAATTTCATCCATCAACGTTTCCAAAGCATGAGAGCCTCCTGCTCCTAAAAAGCCACGACCACTTCCATCAGAATTAATATACACAACTGCTTTCTTTTGTAATTCATCACCATGATATTCTGCCCATTCAGTTGAGCCAAGCAATCCGGGTTCTTCTCCATCCCATGAGCAATACACTAAAGTTCTTTTTGGATGCCATCCACTTTTAACCAAGGCTCCGATGGACTTTGCTTCTTCCAACATCGCAGCCTGGCCGCTTATCGGATCGCTTGCGCCGTTAACCCATGCATCATGATGATTGCCGCGGATCACCCATTCATCAGGATATTGCGAACCTCTCATCATTGCAATTATATCATAACATGGAACGATCTTCCAATCGAATGCTAATTGCAAATGCACTTTCGTTTTGCCGGGACCAACATGATAAGTAAAAGGCAAACCGCCACGCCAATCAGCAGGCGCAACAAGGCCTTCAAGAGCTTCCAGCAAAGGCTTTGCATCATGATAGCTAATTGGCAGCACAGGAATTTTTAAAAGATTGGTTGCCTGTAAACGATCTAATCTTTTGGCATCTTCTGTTGCGCCAATGCCCGGTGTTAAAGGATCTCCGGGATAAATAACCATATCCATAACGGATCCTCTTTGCACACCATACTCATTTTTATAAGATCCTTTTGGATATACATCTCCGGCAACATAGCCATCATCTTTCGGATCAGAATAAATGATGCAGCCGATGGCGCCATGCTCCTGTGCAACTTTAGGTTTTATTCCACGCCAGCTATGTCCGTATTTTGCGATCACTATTTTTCCTTTTACATCAATGCCCAATTTTGCAAGCTCATCATAATCTGCAGGCAGGCCATAATTTACAAAAACAACTTCGCCTGTTACATCACCATCAGCGCTCCATGCATTGTAAGTGGGTAATTGGTCTGCCTGGCCGGAAGTCATATCTTCTTTTAGTGCAGGCTCTTTTAATAATGCTTTGTAAGCAGTTGGAGAGATCATTTCCAGCACTCTTGTTTTTGGTGTAGGAAATAATACATGAAAGGTTTCGATCTTTGCATCCCAACCCCAGCTTTTGTATAAACTCAAAATATATTCTGCATTTTCTTTATCTGCCGCAGAGCCAATGTTGTGTGGCTTTGCAGAAAGAATTTTTATGTTGTTACCAATGTCTTCCCTGCTTAAACCTGGTTTCCAACTGGGTTTGCACATTTGCAGAAGATGTTGTAAACCCACTGATAGATTTTGTTTGTGCAAAACATATTTGTGTAAACAAAATAATAATACCTGTAAATAATTGTTTTCTCATGAATGATTTTTAAAATTGGTTGGTAGAAAATACGAGGGATATTTTTAGTTGAAATTAGTAAAACTTAAATAAGCTAATCCAGATGATTTAATATCTTTTTCTTAAAAACTTATTTGAACGTTTTGTATGTGCAATCAAAAAGACAATGATGATCTTGTTTTTAATTCTATAATAAATTTTATATGAAAAGGGTTGTAAAATAAATCTTCTTATTTCTTTTTGCTAAATACTGTATGCAAAAGGGTTTTGGAGGATTTTTGGTTTGGCATTTTCTAAAGCGCTAATAAATTTTTCTCCTAAACCCTCAGATTGTTCCTCATACCAATCATAAATAATTTCAGCATCAACTTCAGCGGCCTCAGTTACTTCAATTTGATAAACCATGCTTCCTGCTTTTCAATCTCCTGATAAAATCATCTCACGGAAGAGTTTTCATTTGCCCGGAATCATATTTTTCAACTCTATCTTCCAATAAAGAAATTATTTCGTCATCGCCGCTTGCCAAAGATTTATCTTCATCAACACAGCTTTCCCAAATCGCATCAATAATTGCAATTCGCTCTTTTACCGGAAGTTTTTTTATTTCAGAAATATCGAAAGACATTTTATTTTAAAATTACAACATAATGCAAAAAAGGAATATTAAAATTTCTTTGGTTATTATTTAAACATTTCCGGATGCATCTCATCCCATGGTGTTGCCTGCTGGTAAGCTTTTGCAATGGCTAACAGCGTTGCCTCATCATATAATTTTCCAACTAAAGTAATGCTTGTTGGTAAATTATTTTTATTAAATCCAGTGGGGAGACAAACAGCCGGATGGCCTGTAAGATTTGTAATTTGTAATTGATGCCCGCCATACGTTGGACAAATAACAACATCATATTGGCTCATGAATTCATTCATTTTTTGCATCAGTTGGTAGCGATACCTGTTTGCATTTACATATTCCACAGCAGGAATAAATCGTGATGAACGAAACTGGTTTGGCCAGTCGCCGCGGTTTTGTCTTGTCATCTGATCATCTAATCCCGTTCTTGTAAATTCATCAAAGACTGCTGCAGATTCAACACCGATAACAATGCCGCTCATATTAAAATTATAAATTCCGGAATCAGGAAAATCAACCGGGATCACTTGTGCACCTGCTTTTCTAAATGCATCCAGCACTTCTGATTCATTTCCCAATGAATCTCTTTTGCCGAAAAGATTTTTTGCATAAGCAATTTTTAATTTAGAAAGATCGGCTTTGCCTGTATAATTAAAAGGCATGTTAACCGCCGATGCATCTTTGCCATCAGTTCCATGTAAATAATTAAAAACAACTGCAGCATCTTCGGCTGATCTGCAAAGAGCCCCCGCCTTATCCATGCTCCAGCTTAACGTCATTGCACCGCTTCTGCTGATGGAACCAAATGTTGGACGCAATCCTGTGGCGCCACAATTGGTGGAAGGAGAAATAATTGAGCCCAAAGTTTCTGTTCCAATTGCAAATGGTACAAGCCCTGCAACTGTTGCTGCTGTTGAGCCTGCGGAAGATCCGCTGGATCCGAATTTTGTATTCCATGGATTTTTTGTTCTGCCGCCATACCAATAATCACCCATTGCCAAAGCGCCTAATGTAAATTTTGCGATCAGCACTGCCCCGGCTTCTTTTAATTTTGTATACACATAAGCGTCTTCATCAATCGTTTGATCTTTGTACGGCGCCGCACCCCATGTTGTCTTTGTTCCTTTTACTGCAAACAGATCTTTTAATCCGTAAGGAATTCCATGCAATGGTCCGCGATATTTTCCTGCAGCAATTTCTTTATCGGCTTGTGTTGCCTGTTGCATGGCAATATCTTCAGTAAGAGAAATTACACATTGAAGTGAATCGCCAAATTTTTTTAAACGGTCAATAAAAAAATGTGTGAGTTCGACGGAAGTAATTTTTTTATTTTTTATTAGAGAAGCCAGTTGAAGGATGGAATAAAAAGCCAGTTCCTTTTTATTTTTTGGAAGATTGACAACAGGATAATTCCATTTTACCGGATTTTGAATTTTGTTAAATTTCATGCCCGGTAATACAGGGCTATGTGCTAATGTCATCGGCACACTATTGTCAAGATGATAGTTGTGCATTTTTTTTATTTCCCCGTTGGTGTTTCTTACAGAGAAATACATGGAGTCAATTTCGCTTTCAGTAAAATTTAATCCAAGAAATTTTTCTCCGGTTACAAAATCTTTTTTGGAGAGCGTATCCTGTGAAAAAATATTTTGAGTAAGAAATAAAAAGCCAAGCAGCAGGTAAATCCTAATTGTCTGAACCATGATTAATAAGATTAAAAGGAAAATTAAGATAAAATATCAGACAATAAGAGATACTCTGATTTCTAATTTTATTTCTCATTAATCTTTTTTAATCCCATAAATCGTGGTTCAGACATTTCTTTTTTTCTCAGGTACCATGCAATGCTGAAAGTCGGGATAAAATCTACACCGGGTATCAATTCTTCTACAAACGAAAACATACCTCCAAACACTCCAAATTTTTTCCCGAACATGAAATAAAATACGATACCAGAAATAACTGCCCAACCCGGACCAAAAGGAGGAATTATATAACTTAAACAACCAATAACATCTAAAATGATACATGTTTTCAAATTGGGAAGAAATATTTTTTTCATTAAGGTTTTTAATCATCTATGTAATCAAATCACTTTCCAAATTATCATTTTGCTATTTTGACATCCCATATACTTTATGTTTTAACTTTTACGTTTCTATTTAGGCTTGAATGCCCGCTGAAATAGCGTACCTTCGCCGACTTAAAAACAACCTTCAAGTTGTTAACCATAAGCCTTAGCCTTTTGCTTTGCCGTTGTTTTCATCTTGAAGTGTAACAAAAATATAAATGGACATTAGAAACATTGCTATAATAGCACACGTTGATCACGGTAAAACAACACTGGTAGATAAAATTCTGCATAGTACAAATATTTTCAGGGATAACCAGGAAACCGGTGAACTGATAATGGATAGTAACGATCTTGAAAGAGAAAGAGGTATCACTATTTTTAGTAAGAACATTTCTGTAATGTATAAAGGTGTTAAGATAAATGTTATCGATACTCCTGGTCACGCCGATTTTGGCGGTGAAGTAGAAAGGGTTTTAAAAATGGCTGATGGTGTTTTGTTGTTGGTGGATGCTTTTGAAGGCCCAATGCCGCAAACACGTTTCGTTCTGCAAAAGGCATTGCAATTAAATCTTCACCCGATTGTTGTAATAAATAAAGTTGATAAGCCTAACTGTCGTCCTGATGAAGTGCATGATGCAGTATTTGAATTGTTTTTCAATTTAGATGCAACTGAAGAGCAGCTTGATTTTCCAACGATCTACGGTTCCAGCAAAAATGGCTGGATGAATATTACAAACACACAAACTGATAATATCTTTCCTTTATTAGATACCATACTAGAAAAAGTACCACCACCAAGTGTGAGTGAAGGAACTTTGCAATTGCAGATAACTTCATTGGATTATTCTTCTTTTTTAGGAAGGATCGCGGTAGGCAGAATTGCAAGAGGAACGATAAAAGATAACCAGCCAATTTCGTTAATGAAGCTGGATGGTAAAGTGGTAAAGAGCCGTGTGAAAGAATTATATGTTTTTGAAGGCCTTGGCAAAAAGAAAGTAACGGAAGTAAGTGCAGGAGATATTTGTGCTGTAGTGGGAATTGAAGGTTTCAACATTGGTGAGACGATCGCTGATTTTGAAAATCCTGAAGCATTGCCTGTTACAAGTGTGGATGAGCCAACAATGAATATGCAGTTCAGCATTAACAACTCACCCTTCTTTGGCAAGGATGGAAAATTTGTTACCTCACGACATTTAAAAGATCGT
>DATCOF010000187.1:0-14987 GCA_036564845.1 Chitinophagaceae bacterium
TTAAATGCCATTAGAAATAAAATTGTACTAAGAGTAGTTGCCGTTGTGAATAACCAAATGCCTTATGTGAACAACCATAAAATTGCCGCATAAAAATTAACTAAAAAACATTTGGAGAAGTCATAACAATCTTTGCGAGGAGGAACGACGAAGCAATCTCATATCTATGTTATGTAATAATAATTGTGCTGTATTATAAGATTGCTTCGCTGCGCTCGCAAAGACGTATTACTTTTTTCTTATCGATTTTATTGTCCCCGCTAACGCACTATTGAAGTAAAATAAGTAGAGGTCAACCCTTACATTTAAACCTATCGTAAAAAGCTTTTTCCAAAAATTCTCTATGGTCGGGATGTGCAATGCGGATCAATTCTTTTCCTCTTTGTTTTAAGTTTTTACCAAACAGATTTACTATTCCATATTCTGTAACCACCCAATGCACATGGCCTCTTGTGGTAACAACTCCGGCTCCTTCTTTTAAAAAAGGAACAATACGTGAAAGCCCTTTTGAAGTTACAGATGGCAAGGCGATGATCGGCTTTCCTCCTTCAGATAATGAAGCGCCCCTGATAAAATCCATTTGCCCTCCAATGCCAGAATATTGATACGTGCCCATAGAATCTGCACAAACCTGGCCTGTAAGATCAATTTCAATCGCGCTGTTTATTGCTGTTACTTTTGGGTTCTGTCTTATTATGCTGGTATCGTTTACAAAACTGATATCCATAACTCTTATAGAAGGATTATCATCTACAAAATCATATAATTTTCTTGTGCCTGCCATAAAACCGGTAACAGATTTCCCGATATTTAATTTTTTCCGGCTGTTATCAATCACTCCTTTTTCAATTAAGGGTATCACTCCGTCAGACAACATCTCGGTATGTAGTCCGAGGGATTTGTGATTGGCAAGATTTCTTAATACCTGGTCAGGAATGGCGCCTATGCCTAATTGCAGCGTGGCGCCATCTTCCACGAGTGAAGCAACGTTTTTACCGATCTTAATTATTGTATCATTTGACCTGGTGCTGTAATCAACTTCAGGCAATTCAGTATCATGCCAAACCAATGAATTGATCTTACTAATGTGTATGAATCCCTGGCCATGCGTTCGCGGCATTCTTGAATTTATTTGCGCTATTACATGCGGCGCCATATCAACTGCAGTGCGGGCAATATCAACTGATGTTCCTAAAGAGCAGTATCCATGGGCATCCGGAGGCGATACCTGCACAATAGCAACATCCAAAGGCAAAATATTTTCTTTAAATAATTTGGGGATCTCGCTGAGGAAAATGGGAACATAATCTCCACGATCACTATTAATAACAGCACGATTATTTTCTGATACGAACAAAGAGTTTATGAAAAAACTGTCTTTATAAACCGGGTCGTTAAAATTTATTTTTCCTAATGTAGAAATGCTTACTAATTCCACATTGCTAAGTTCTGCATGTCTCTTTTGTAATGCTTCTAAAATATGCACAGGTGTTGCAGCGCTGCCATGAATAAAAACCCTGTTACCTGATTTAATAATTTTTACTGCTTCTTCAGCAGAAATGTTTTTTTTGTCTTCCATAAATATTAATGTGTGTTTATAATTTTACTGCCCTTATCTATGCAGATGAAATTATAAATTTCTAATGAATCTATTAGGTAAAATCAGTATTATTTAAACTTCATTTGTGAGTATCACCTTTAAAGTTTTATCTCTTGCAGCATTTTGAAAAGTATCATACGCCTGTATAATATTATGTAGTGGGAAACGATGCGTTATCAATTTTGTGGGATCTATTTTTTTTGAAGACACTGTTTTTAATAACATGGGAGTAGTTACTGTATCTACAAGACGTGTTGTAATAGTTATATTTTTACTCCATAATGTTTCCAGGTGCAGCGGAACACTTTTACCATGAACACCAATGTTGGCAATATGGCCGCCGGGTGCAATGATAGATTCACATAATTCAAAAGTTGCGGGGATACCAACGGCTTCAATGGCTACATCAACTCCTTTATTTTCTGTAAGACTGAATATTTTTTTTACAGCATCTTCATTCAGGCTATTAATAATATGTGTTGCTCCAAAAGTTTTAGCAACCTGTAAACGGTTATCATCCTGGTCAATTATAATTATTGCAGCCGGTGTATAAAACTGTGCAGTTAGCAATACTGCCATGCCTATAGGCCCTGCACCAACGATTGCCACAGTATCTCCCGGTTTTACCTGCCCGTTTAATACACCACATTCAAAACCTGTTGGTAAAATATCGCTTAACATTACGATAGCTTCTTCATCCACATTCTCAGGAATATGATAAAGACTGTTATCTGCAAACGGGATCCTTGTGTACTCTGCCTGTGTACCATCAATCAGATGGCCTAATATCCATCCACCTTTTTCGCAATGAGAGTACATTCCTTTTTTACAATATTCACATTTGCCGCAGGAGGAAATGCAGGAAATTAAAACACGATCTCCTTTTTTAAAATTGGTAACTGCAGTGCCTACCTCTTCAATAATACCCACACCTTCATGACCGAGAATTCGGCCATCAGTTACTTCGGGTACATCGCCTTTAAGGATATGCAGATCAGTTCCGCAAATGGTTGTTTTGTAAATTTTCACAACAGCATCTGTGGCTTCCACGATGGTTGGTTTTGGCTTTTCTTCCCAGGCTTTTTTACCGGGACCATGATAAACTAATGCATTCATATTTATAATTTTTTTTAGCGAAAGTGAGAATGTATAAGAGCAATTATATTAGCAACAATTCATCCAATAAACTATTTACGCGTTATTCATGAATTGCCATAACGGGCACATGGCTATGCAACACCAACTGCTTAGAATGACTATGCTGAAAAATTTTACTGATCAAATTGTGTTTTTTAGGAATGGTTATCAGCAGATCAAGATTGTTTTTTTCTGCAAATTCAGCAATACCTTTTTCTATATCAGTATCGATTATAAAATGATACTTTGGATGTAATTCTCCCAGGATTTCTTGCAGCCATTTTGATTCTTCATTAGTTACTTTACTAAATGAACCGCTATGCGGGCTTATATGTAATACATGGAGTTCTGCATTAAAGTTATTTACCAATCTTTTTATTTCTTTTACAGGAATCGTTTCAACAATATTCCTAAAATCACAGGCAAGGCCAATTTTTAGAAGGCTTGTAAATTTTGCATCCGGAGGTACGGCAATTACAGGCCATACAAGTTGCTTAATGGCAGAAATTGTTTTGCTTCCAAATAAAAATCTGTCAAAGGCACTTGCGTCTTCTACACCCATTACTACTGCATAAGTATCCAGTGTATCGCAATATCCTTCTATTCCTGATAACAGTTCACCTGACTTTACTGCTGTATTAATTTTTATTTTACCGCCGGTTCTGTTTATGATCTCTCCTTTTAGCAGCATCATTTTTTCTTCAACATCAGCCATTAATTCCGCCAGGGTATATGGCGGTACAGGAACTTCATTAAGTACTACCGGTATGGGGCACACATGGATCAATGATAGATCTGTATTGATTATACAAGCCATGTCTGCGGCGTAGTAAACTGCATTCAGCGATACTGCTGAAAAATCAGTGGGGACTATTATTGTTTTCATAAAACTATTTTTTTATTAATTGAATAGCAGTTATTAAACATTTATTGTTTCTCAAATCTTCCACTCTTTTCTTTTATTTTAATGCGATACATCACCGGCTTTATTCTATTATTATCATCTATCTTTCCTTTTACTTCATGTTCATGCGAATGGATGGTGGAGCTGGTCATTAATGGCAATACATGGTTAAATAAATAATCTCTTGCCTTATCTGCTTCTTTGCCTTTTAGCTCACAAAAAGTACCCGATACTATTACACTTTGCCAGTTCGCCATGCCCGACATTACATCAACCTCAAAACACACCTTCGGATTTTTGCGCATTATCCTAAGTTTCATTCCCTCTTTCGTTTGTCCAATAATATCCTTGCCATCATATACATAGGTTACCGGAGTTATATAAGGTTTTTTACCGTCGGTACAACCAATTCTGCCAACAGCCTGACTGAGCAGGACATTGTTGATTTGTGTTTCATTTAATTCTCCCAACATGATGTAATTATTTATGAATAATCCTGATTGGAAATTTATTTACCCGAAAATAAATTGAATGGGGCCTTTAGTATATGATATACTACACAGGTGTGCATGATATATATCAGTAACATAGCACTGCCACTTTGGTTGGGAATTTTATTTAAAAAACTTACTGCATTCTTTATCCAACACCTCTATTGTTCTTGCATAAAATTCTTTTGCTTCTTCAACAGTTTTGCCAATACAAACCATTCCTAATTTTCCGTATTGAGAAAGTGCCCCTATCATATGAAACATAACTCCTGTCTGCTTTGCACCGTCAAACTGTATTCCGTTGCACATTGCAATGTCTATAAGATCGTGCGGTGTAAGCCCGATGTATTTTTCGTTTACAACGTTATCGGTTGCAAAATAGCAACGCTGCTGTCCATTTGGCATCAGGTAAATATTTTCCTCCCATTTAAATTCTCCACCGGTTAAAAATTGCAGCATCAAAAAAGGATGCGTAGTGCCTCCTTTGCGCAGGTTAATTTCTATAGCATAATGTTTCCAGCGGGCAGGTTGTTTTACTGATATAAAATCTATGCTAAACCTTCCCAGCACACCTTGTGCCTGTAATTCTTTTGCTATCAATTCTGCCGTAACCGAAATGTCATAATTGTATTCTTTGTTAGCAGGAAATATCCCGCCTAAAAATATCTGGCCGCATTCTCCTCCGAGAACCTGGTCGTGTGTTGAAATAATGTCTACATCACCAATGGGGTTTATCCTGCATTGCACAGACGGAGATTCTACATATTCTCCGGTTATAAATTCTTCAACAATGCCACCTGTAGTTATAAATTTTTGCAGGTACTGTTGGTAGCTTACATCTGCAATAGCTTTAAGATATCCGGGTAATTTTTTCAGGATAATACTTTCCAGATTTTCAAACTCTGCTTCCAGTTCTTTATAATAAAAGATAGCATTTCCTTCGCCGGAAAAACCCTCGTTCATTTTTATCACGGCCCTTTGTAAACCAGGATTATTTTTTTTTAATTGTGTTAATGCAGATGCGATCCCGGTTTCATTTTGAACGTTTTCAATTCCATCAGGAACAGTTATTCCAATTTTTTTAAATATTCTCCTGCTGCCGGTTTTGGTGCCGAGATATAAAAGCCGGGGATCGCAACCATAGATTGGAATGTTTAATGTTAATGCCAGTTGCTTTTCAAGATCGGTTACATTGAAACAGGCCATGTGAGCCATTTCAGGAAATTTAATAATATCCCTGATGCGTTTGATCAGCCTTGGTCTTTGTAAAATTTTTTCAGTTAGCGATTTGCGGGATGCATCGTAACAACTAAGTATAGTAAGCCTTTGGCGTGCATGATACCCAGTGATCCCCGGCAGCATGTGCACATAATAATCTATGATGCTGTTATCTATTGGCACACTTGTGATATAAATAACCTGCGTACGTGGCATACGTAACAGCATAAGCATACACAACATTCGCTCTTCATAATGTATAATCCCTTTTACTGTTGTAAGCATTTCACTGTCGAGAGTAAGACTGGGAATAATTACAACCGTTTTTTCTGCCAGGTCGTTTAAAAAAAAACCACTGAAATGCTTTGCAAATCTTTTTTGAAGCGTTGTAAAAGTGCTATCAGTTTTTGTACGCCTTCTATCATAAAGAGTTTGCATATTCTTTAATAAATGATTTGCAATTCATACAATACCGGCTATCGGGGAGGATTAATTCAACCACCTACAATAATAATCAACTGCTGCCAAGCCAAACATGATATATATCAGTTTGTGCAGTGATGATAAACATTGTAAACCTCTTTTAATTTTTAAAAATTTGCAATATGTGTACATCCAAGTGCGGCGGATTCTGTATTTCTTTATTGAAAGATAAACTTATCGATTCGAAACAATCATTGGTGGAATTGAGTAATTTATTAGATAACCTTACTGTATGCGGTGTGCCTGCCGGTACTGACACAAACAATTTTATGGCGGAGGTAAACAATTTAAAAATGGAAGCACGCAGGCTGCTTGATGAAGTAGATCACCAGACTGAATCTAAGGATGGAAAAACAATAAATTTACCTGGTTACATTGAAAGCATTTTTGAAGAGTTCTCTTTTAAAGAAAGACTGAATGAGCTAAAGCAAAAGATACATGGCTTATCTCATCAGCAGGATGTTTTAAAATAAGTTCAATAATTTTTTTTAATGATATTAATCATAACGCTATCCTATGGTTCTCATTTTTAATTGTGCATGTATAAAATATTTTTACAAAAAATCAGGAAGATAATTTCCTGCCAATAACATTACTTTTTTAAAACATGGATACGCTGGCAAATAAAGGATATCAATTGGAAGCCGAATATAAACGGTGGGAGATACTCCTGAGTACTATAAAAACTGAAAATGCGTTTCTTATTTTAAAGTTAAGCGAGGAGCTGGATGGGAGAGTTGATAAAGAATTTATTTCAAAGGCCGAATATTTTCAAAATGAATTTATAGCGAAAGATGAAAATATCAGAGACATACAGAAAGACATTAAGGCCGAGCTGCAATTAATTAACAGCACCAAAGATAGATTACCTGCAAAAAATCTACAGAAGTACGAGAAATTAAGAAATGAAATAAAATATTTTGAAAGGAATTTCTCCAGCCTTAAAACAGAGTTTGATAAAAGTATTTCAAAGGGTTAATTTATCATCGATCTTAATTTCTGTTCATTCTCAATTACAATATTCCCGTTTTTTATTTCTATAAGCTTTTCATTTTTAAAATCGCTTAAAGTTCTTATCAGCGATTCAGTGGCTGTGCCTGCAATATTAGCCAGGTCTTCTCTTGATATGTGAATGCTGAATTTATCCTGCGCAGCATTTTTATATTTTTCCTGCAAGATCAATAATGCATCAGCCACTCTTTTTCTCAGTGAATTATAAGCCATGCTTAATAATTGTTGCTCTTTTTCTGAAATATTTTTCGCCAGCAGCTTTATAAATTTGGTAGCTACTTCCATGTTGTTATTTAGTAGCAGATCAAAATCTTCTTTTGATATGATGCTTAATTCGCAGTCTTCAAAAGCCTCAGCAGATTCTTTATAGGGCTCGTTTTCAATAAGCGATCCATAGCCTAAAAAATCTCCTTCATTCAACAGGTCAATAGTTAATTCTTTACCAAGGTCAGTTGATTTGAAAGTTTTTACTTTTCCTTTCTTGATAAAAAATAATTTATTTGGATAGTTGCCTTCCATATAAATTACCTGCGTTTTTTTATAAACATTTACATTGCTGTTATCTCTAAGTTCATCCAAAGCAGTAAGGCCTTTTACATCGTGTAATAAATTATTCAGGCCTTTCTCATCGGCGGTATAACTATTTTTAACGAGGTCATTTTTTTTTAACCTGCTTTCAATCGCATTAAGCAATTCAATATCAGTAAATGGTTTTGTAATATAATCATCGGCTCCCATTTCCATTCCTTTTCTAAAGTCAGATCTTTCTGATTTTGCAGTAAGAAAAATAAATGGAACACCTGACAGCTCAGTGTTTTTATTTACGAGGTGAAGCACTCCATATCCATCAAGCTCAGGCATCATTACATCGCAAATGATAAGATCAGGTTTTTGTTGTAATGCAGCCTGGATGCCGAGTTTGCCATTTGCTGCTGCAGTTACTTTATAATTTGCCAATTCCAGTATCTCTGCAGTATTATCCCGCAGTTCATCATTGTCTTCAATTAATAATATCGATCTCATATATGAAAAGTTACTAAAATTTCTGTTCCTTCTTCAAGTTTACTTTTTACATTAATTTTTCCATCCATCAGTTCAATGTATTTGCCCACGATATGCAACCCCAAACCTGTACCCTGTATGTTGATCGCATTGGTTCCGCGAAAAAATCTTTCAAATAAATGTTTTTTATCATCGTCTGACATGCCGATACCTTCATCTTTTACGCTGATCTTAATTGTATCATTTTTTATTTCGCTGGATATCCTTATTATCGAACCTTCCGGAGCGAATTTAATTGCATTTGATAACAGGTTAATTAATACATTTTTTAATAAAGAAGGATCTAAAAAAACAATTGCATCACCTTTATGAGTGTATAACAATTTCTGATTAGGTTTTACAATTCCATTCATCTCATTACACAATGCATAAATAAGTTCTTTAAGATCGAAGGTTATATTGTTAGCAATTATTTTTCCATCTTCGATCCTGCCAATAGATAAAAATTCATTTAAAATGGTAGTGAGATTAGTTACTGTTGACTTAATTCTATGAATGTGTTTATCCCTTTTGTCCTGTTCCTCTGTTAGTGAATATTTTGATAGCAGTGATGCAGATGAAAGGATAGTGCTTAAAGGTGTTCTGAATTCATGAGAAGCCATTGATACAAAACGCCCTTTTAGATCACCAAGTTCCTTTTCTTTATTTAGTGCTTTTGTAAGATCATCTTTCGACTCTTCCAGTTTTCTCATGGTAACATGTAACTGCTCAGTTCTAAAATTTACTTTGTTTTCCAATTCCTGGTTTAGTCTTTCAATAGTTACATTTGTTTCTGCCAACTCTCTTTGCTGGCGAAATACCGATTCCTCTATTTCTTTTCTCTTCGAAATATCACTTATAAATGCAACCGCAAAAATTTCTTCCCCTCTTTTGTAATTGCTAAGGCTTATTTCTACAGGAAATTCTTCGCCATTCTTTTTTTTGCCAAACAGGTCAATTCCTAATCCCATAGGCCTTCGCTCAGGTTTCTTTACGTATTTTTCGCGGTCATTAACATGAGCTTTATGAAACCGTTCAGGCATAAGCATCTCTATCTTTTGTCCTATGATCTCAGAAATATTTGAATAGCCGAAAAGAGAAAGCATAAAATTATTAGCCAGTTTAATTTTGCCTTCATGGTTGATAACTATTATCCCAAGCGATGCATTTTGGAAGAGTGCTCCTAACAACTGGCTTTCCTGTTCCGATTGATTTACTAATGTATTTTCAGGCATTGATGAGTTACTTCAGTTTAAATATTCGGCTAAATTAAGATGTAACTATTAATGCAGGTAAACTTTTTTAAATAAAGGGCATGATAATTATCATATAATTTCATGAGAGATAACATTCTTCATTCTTCACTTTTACTTTTATTTTGTTCGCATAAAATAGGGGTGTACTAACGGGATAATTGTTTCATTCAAAAAATATTATTATGGATCAGTTAATTTCAAAAACATTATCTGAAATTGTTAATGAGCAATTTCAAACAGCTTCTGTATTTGAAAAATACAATCTTGATTATTGCTGCAATGGCAAGCGTTCTTTGCGACAGGCCTGTGAGGATGATAATGTTCCTGTTGATAAGATTGTTGAAGATATCAAAAACGTTTATTCACAAAAGAGCAATGCACTGGATTTTAACAGCATAAAATTATACCAGCTATTAGAATATATTGTTTACACTCATCACAGCTATATAAAAAAAGAGATGCCGCAGATACTTTCTTATTTAGAAAAAGTTTCTACCAAACACGGCAAACGCCATAATGAATTATATAAAATAGCAGAGGTGTTTGTTGATCTTTGCAATGAATTAACGCATCACATGAATAGCGAAGAAAAAATTTTGTTTCCACGCATAAAACAATTGGAGCAAAATGGTTTTGAACCGATCTCTTTTGATATAAATCATTATCAATATCTTGAATTACCGATAATTGATCTGGAAGATGATGATGAAGATGCAGACAATATTATGGCAGAAATAAGAAGACTAACCAACAATTATACACCACCTGCCAATGCATGTACAAGCTTTAAATTATTGTATTCAGGTTTGCGTGCATTTGAAATTGATCTGCACCAATATGTGCATTTGGAAAACAACATTCTATTTCCTAAAGCATTAATTCTTGAAAAAGAAATTCAGTTGAGAGATCGCAATTAATTAAGTTAAGCCAAAGCATTTATTCAATTCTTTTTTGCCATCTGAAGCTATCGGATTGGGTTATCCAATTTTTTTTTCTGCAAAAATATTTTCTGTAATACCCGCCACTTCGGGATATTATGGGGATATAAATGACCTGATAATTTATTTTTTGATGATCTGAAAGATCAGTGACCATCATCCCAACTTTATACATAAGTATATAATAGTGAGTTTTGCAATACAAGAAAATCATAATAGAGTTTATTCAAAAGAAATTATTTTTTGTATGATGCATTTCCTTCTTATGGCATTTATATTGTTAAGGTCATGATATAAATCATCAATTAAGTTGATGATTCTCACAAAATAAAAAACTCATCCATTCTATTTTAGCGCTTTCAAAAAAAACAAATATTTTTTGATGCCTTTGAAAAAATTTAGATCACTTAAAATTTATTAAAAATGAAACTGTTTCAAAAAAAATCCTTTTGGGTATTAACATCATTTGTATTGTTTATAGGTTATTGGGTTAGCTGCACAAAACATGATCAGATACTTCAACAGGGAACAACAAGTGCTAACGGAACAACTCTTGTTTCACAAAAAGTTACTACAGCCCCAACAATTGATGGTACAATTGATGCGTCGTGGGCCAATGCAACCAAATTAAATATTACTCCCCAGGTTCCCGATCCGGGTAATAATCTTTTTACAGGTTATATTGGCCAGCAATATTCTGCAACACTACGTTCCATGTATGATGCTAACAACATTTATTTTTTACTGGAAATAGCGGATGCTACTCAGAGTATAAATGTTACTCCATGGTTTTTTGACCCTACGCAAAATGTTACGGGAAAAACAGGCTGGGTAAAAGAGCCTTCCAGCAAATCATTTGATGTAAACGGTGTATTGGTAAGAGATGGATTTGGTGAAGATAAATTCGCCATGCTATTTAACATCGATAATTCTACACCTAAATTTATTACACAAACATGTTATGGCAGTTGTCATATTTTTACTCCTTATGTAGATTATTCAGTTACTCCTTCTGTACCAAAATCAAACGCAAGCAGTGGTAATCACTATACAAATGGTGTTAATGAAAAAATTGATATGTGGTGGGGAAGGTTAGGTTATATGAGCAGGGATGCATCATTAAATTTTGTGGACGATAATTACCAGGATTGGGCAGGTGGCCCCGGAGTTACTAACCTTGTTGGTGGTTCTGGCAATGGCCGTCACGTTGATGGGATTTCAGTTTCAGGCGCAAATACAACATGGCCTTTTGCTCCAACCTATACTACCAGCCCAACTCAGGGCGAGGTTGGTAATACACAAAGCTTAAAATTAGATGGTACAGGCGCAAGCGTTTCTGTTCCGTTATGGGTAGTTCCAAATGCAAGTACCAATTTCATTTTAGTGTCTGATACTACAGGTGGTAAAGCAAAAAAAGTTACAGCAGTAAGTTCATTGGGAGTGTTAACCTTAAGTGATGGTTCAACAATTGATCCCAATGTTGGTACAGATTATAAAAGAACAGGCGATGCGATCACCGGGCTAACAGCGCTAAAAGCAATTCCTGCTAACATAGCGGTTCCTTTAATTGGGCCAAGAGCAGATATTTCAGGAACTGCTGTATATACAGGCGGTGGATGGATAGTTGAATGCAAGCGTGCTTTAAAAACAAGCGATGCATTAAAACAGGATGTTGACTTCTCCAGCCTGCAGGATCAGCCATTTGGTTTAGCATATTGGAATAAATCAAATTATCAACATGGCATACAACCAAACCTGCTTTTAAAATTTCAACAATAACAGCACTGTTCTTTTATTAAATCAAAAAAAAGATCATGTCAAAAAAAATAATAGTAACAACATTTATATTATTTACAACTTGTATTGTTTTTATTACCGGCTGTTATAAAGCAACAACTGTTATAATTCCTAACACTGTTGAAATAACAACACCGGTAAGTATTACAACTGATATAGTTCCAATTTTCGCAAAAAATTGCAGCCTTAGTGGATGCCACAACAGCGGTGGTTTAAAACCTGACCTTACTGTAGATAAGGCATACAACTCACTTATAAACGGAAACTATGTTGATGTTACCACGCCGGAAAATAGCCAGGTGTATTTATGGCTTACCGGGAAGAAAACAGTTGCAATGCCCGTGGGCGCAGCAAACAACCCATCAAACATTAATCAATTAGTGTTGGCATGGATAAAACAAGGAGCAAAAAATAATTAATAATTAAGAGTATGAAAAAGCTAAATAAATATTTATCAGTCCTGCGTGGACTTTCAATCATTTGCCTGTTTACAATGTCGGGCATGCACGTAACAGCCCAGGCAGTAAAGGACAGCACACAACTTACTACAGATAGTACACAAGTAACTGCTGATAGTACGGAGCCTGCACCGTCAGCAAAAAAGAAAGCAATTAAAAATACATTCGAAAGTAATTGGATACAGGATAATCAAAGTGTGATGGTACCCATCAAAGGAACTTTTGAAATGGATATCCAGCACAGGTTTGGTGTTGTGAATAATGGAGGCAAAGATTTTTTTGGATTGTATGCTCCATCAAACATTCGCATTGGTTTAAGCTATGTTGTAAAAAATAATTTGCAGGTTGGTTTTGGATTTACAAAAGACAGGCTGCAATGGGATATCAATGGCAAGTATTCAATTGTTAAACAAGGTAAAGTTGGTGGATGGCCGGTAAGCATTAGCTGGTTCAGCAATTTTGTAATTGATGCAAGAGGAAGAGAAAATTTTGTGAATTATGCAGACAGGTTCTCTTACTTCAATCAATTGCTTGTTGCAAGAAAAATAACAGAAAAATTTTCTGCGCAGATCGCACCCAGTCTTTCTCATTATAATAACATAGAAGGATTTTTAGATGCAAACGGTAAAGTGCAACCAAAAATGAAGAACGATCATTTTGCCATTGCTTTTATGGGAAGATATAAAATGACACCCAAAACAAATTTGATGGTGAACTATGATCAGCCGATAACACAGCATCCATTAAATAATCCTCATCCCAATATCAGCTTCGGCTTAGAGATGACTACCAGTGCGCACCAGTTCCAGGTATTTGCAGGAAATTATCATGGCATAATTCCTCAAAGCAATAACATGTTCAATCAAAATGATTTTACAAAAGGGCAATTTGCGATCGGCTTTAATATCACAAGACTTTGGAATTTTTAACGTGGAGCAATTATTGCCATATAATAAAGTATTACAATCATTATAATAAAAAAATAAAACAAGATGAAAAGAAAATTATTAATTCCTATGAAATTATTATTTGCCGGGATGTTAGTGTTTATCGCTATTACAGGCTTCCAGGATAAAAAGCCATGGATAGCTCCCGATGCTGATAAAAATAAAGTTAACCCGATAAAATCTGATGCTTCTTCACTTGCTGATGGAAAAGAATTATGGGTTAAACATTGCTCATCATGCCACGGAAAATCAGGAATGGGTGATGGCTCAAAAGCTGCTCAGTTAAAAACAGAGCCGGGTGATTTTTCAAAAGCCACAACACAGGCGCAAACTAACGGATCACTTTTTTATAAAGTTTCACAGGGACGTGGGGATATGCCAAGCTTTAAAAAGAAGATTCCTGAGAATGATGATGTATGGAGTCTTGTAAATTTTATAAGAACATTAAAAAAATAAGAACAGAAAAAACAGAATTCTTTTACACTATTAAAGTAGTTCTTTTATGCATTCGTGATTTGAGTTTTAGTCAATTTAAAGGTCAGCCAGGGTGAATAGGCTGATCTTTTATTTTTATTTACAGAATAATTTAATGAAATGTATTAGTGATTACAAAAGCAATATTTGTTGACCAATATTTAATATTTTAAGCAATTATTATTTTTTATGGATAATAGTTTTTTTGCGTATCTGCAGCAACTTGAGCTAATGGCTTTTTTTTCAGGGTATCCTATGTTGTATGCATTTATTTTTTTTATCGCAGGAAATAAGCGGTTACGAAATAATTTTAAAAGAAGGATCATTTCTGTTTTGCCTTACGTTTATCCCTTATTGGGTACATTATACCTCGGGCTTCAATTTAAAAATTTATATCCTGATTATTCTTTTGAAAATATAAAACTATCAATGCAGCAGCCCTGGTTAATTGGTTGGGGGCTTCTCTCAATTCTTTTTTGGATACCGGCGCTCGGTAAAAAAATATTTTTAAGTTTAATTCATAGCCTTGTTTTTTTTTACTTTTTGGCAAGAGATCTTTTTTTACAATTATCCGCATCAGCTATAAATGAGAGCATAGTAAAAAATGACATGAATGTTTATACAAATAGTCTTCTCCTGAACACGGGAGTATTTACAATTATTTTGTTACTATCTTTTTTATTTATACGTAATAAAAAAGTGTAAGATTCTAATCCTGGAAATAGAGATTTCGCAGAAGGGTTTTGTTCTGCTTTTTCTATCCTGAGAATTATTGCCATTACTTGTTGTAATTATTAACTAAATGAAATCGTATGTGCCGCTTTATACCCGCCTTTTCGCAGATAATAACCATTTTTTAGTCACCTTAATTATATGATATTTCTCACCTCACGCCTTGATGATAGTCATAAAATTTTCCCTTCTTCGCAAATAATTTTACACTGTTATAATTAAACAATTAATCATTTATTAAATACATTTTTTATGAAATTGCTTAGCAACAAAACACTGATGATTCTCCTGGTACTTGTCAGTGGTTACGGATACATTGCCAGTTGCACACACAAAGGAGATCTTCTACTTCCTTCCCCAGTATCTACCGGTGTTGTAATTACACGCGGTACTAATGTTCATCTTCCGGGAAATATGACTGCTGGTGACTCTACCCAATGGAAATTAGATAAGGCGCATTGCAGTGTACTATGGTCAACTAATTTTCTTGGAGCAGCCGG
>DATCOF010000188.1:0-7969 GCA_036564845.1 Chitinophagaceae bacterium
CCAATTTTTATTGATTGAAAAGTGTTGTCCTTAATTTGTAAAATCAAAATATCTTTCTCAACATCCAGCCCTACAATTTTTGTGTATTCTACAACCTTTTCCTGGTGCTTTACAACAATTTTTTCAGCACCTGCAAAAACATGATAGTTGGTAACAACCCAGCCCTTATCATTAAGTACCACTCCGCTGCCCTGCGATAAAATTTTCCCTTTTGCATCAAAAGTATAAATGGTAACAACTGCATTATTGATCTTTGAATAAATCTGTTCCGCATTAAGATCTTGCGCAAGAGCAGCATTAAAAGGAATATATAAAAGGACAAAATAAAGAAGCAGGTTTTTTAGCATTATATAAAATAAGTTTTTTTTGTTTCTTATTTCTACCTAAGTACATTTTCCTTGCATGGAGTTCTTTATTTCCCATCGGGGTTTTCACAGCATTTACTTCAATAAAAAAAATCTTACCGTGAAACCCCGATGCATACTACTCTTTAGATTATTATAAATTCTATCTGCAAATTTTTATAATGCTTTGGCTTAAAATGCCTGATAACTCCTTCCTGGTAAAATGATGTGCTGCCGCGTTTATAAGAAACACAATTTGAAAACTCAGCAAGCATCGGGGTTTCATTTCCGTAGCTTATCAATTGTTGGCTTGTAATTTTATGGAAATGAAAACCCCGCTGAGAAAAGAGATTGGGATTGTGGAGGGGAAATAAAACCGTCACGTCTTTGCGAGGAGGAGGCACGACGACGAAGCAATCTAATGATTGACCTGCGATATGAGATTGCTTCGTCGTGCCTCCTTACAATGACGTTTGCACAAAAGCTGCGGGATAGAAATGGAAAAGCCGGTAAGCCCCCCCCTCCCAGCCTCCCCCGCAAGGGGAGGTGGAATGCAGCCTGGCTTCTGCGCCGGACCTACCTACCGGCAGGCAGGTTTGTAATGGATAGCCCGAACAAATGTTACATAGAATTACAAATGCATACAGCCCCAAATAAATTTATACCAAAGTATATCTTCTGAAGAAAAAATTTTCTTCACTCAACAAAAATAAAATAAAACATCAGCGCCTGTATTACCAGAATTTTACATAAATAGCTGTAAGAATAATGAGTGTTACCACTATCATTGCAATGGTTGATGGCTTTAATTTAAACATCGTTTTATCCAATACAAATGCTTTCGGATTTATTTTTGGCCCTGCTAAACTCATTGCTACCATCACTACTATTGTAAAAAAGAAAGACCATCCCATATTTATAAGAAATGGAATATCGTACCCACCTTTACCATTTGGAAATGCTGTGTACAAAAATGTTTCGTGCCCAAAAACTGATACTGCATAATTATTAAAAAATATAGCAAGAACAAAACCTGTGATAAGCCCTGCTACTGCAGCAGCGCCGGTTGTCCGTTTCCAAAAGAAACCCAGGATGAACATTGCAAAAACACCCGGACTGATGAAGCCGGTATATTTTTGAATAAAGGTAAACCCACCTTCACCTCCAATACCTAAAAGATCTTTCCAGGTAAACATCAGCGAAACTATGATGGCGACTATGGCACCCATACGCCCGATCCATACCTGCTTTTTTTCTGTAGCTTCTTTGCTAACATATTTTTTATAAATATCTAATGTAAAAATAGTGGAGATACTGTTGAGTTTTCCGGCAAGAGATGCTACAATAGCAGCCGTAAGAGCCGCTACTGCCAAGCCTTTTAGCCCTGAAGGAAGAAAACCTAAAATAGAAGAATACGCATCATCCATTTTAGTAAGGCCCGGTAAATTTCCGTTCTTATGCAACACGAAAGCAGCAATCCCCGGCAACATTACAATTACCGGCATCAACAATTTTAAAAATCCTGCGAACAAAATTCCTGTACGTGCAGTTTCTAATTTTGCTCCCAATGCCCTTTGTGTTATGTACTGATTACATCCCCAGTAATTAAGATTTACGATCCACTGTCCTGCAAAATACATGGCAATGCCCGGCAGCAGTAAATATTTATTAATGTATTCCTGCGGTGCATCGGCTGCAGGCTTATTCAGTATCATGTGAAAATGATCCGGCGCTTCTTTCATCAATGTATTAAATCCTGCAATAGCATCTTTGCCTAAACCAAATTTTTCACTTACAACAGTTAGCGCAAGATAAACTGTTGCCAGGCCGCCAATGATTAATACGCCAACCTGTATCACATCAGTATATCCGATAACTTTCATTCCGCCAAGTGTGATGATGACCGCAAACACTGCAAGTGCGATCATTATCGGGTGCAGATATTCAGGGCCAACCAAACCACTGATGGCAATAGCGCCGAGATATAAAATAGAAGTAAGATTTACAAAGATGTAAAGGAACAGCCAGAAGATAGCCATGATGAGAGACACTGATTCATTATACCGTGTTTTTAAAAACTGCGGCATGGTATATATCTTATTTTTAAGATAGATGGGTATAAACCAAACAGCAATTATAATCAATGCTATGGCTGCTATCCACTCATAAGCCGCTACTGCAATCCCTACAAAAAATCCATTACCACTCATGCCAATAAATTGTTCTGCAGAAATATTGGAGGCAATAAGCGATGCTCCAATAGCCCACCATGTCAATGATCCTTCTGCTAAAAAATAATCATGAGAAGCTGTAACACTTGCTTTCTTTTTTTTATGATAAACCCAATAGCCGTATGAGGTAACGAGTACAAAGTAAATGGCGAAGACAATGTAGTCTTTAGTAACAAGTGTGTTCATGTTAAAGTACTGGTTTAAAAGTTTTGATTAGATATTGTTTACAGAAAATTTTGTAAGATTAGATATAATGATTGCAATTTCAATTTTTTTTATACAGAACTTTTATTCTATTTCTATCATTGCTTTTATTACACCATTGGCAGGATCTAAAAAGTCTGCAAATGTTTCTTTTACGTTTTCAAAAGAAACGCGGTGTGTGATGTATATGGCCGGATTTACCAATCCATTTTTCATGGAACTTATCACATGCTCAAAATCATCTCTTGTTGCATTGCGGCTGCTCATTAATGTTGCTTCTCTTTTATGAAACTCAGGATGGTTAAAAGATATATCTCCTTTTTGTAATCCGATCAAAACATATCTTGCACCATGTGCCATGTATTGAAATGCATTGTTGATGGCTTTACCATTTCCTGTGGCATCAATAACAACCGTTGGTAAATCGTTATTGGTAATTTCCTTCAGGCGATGCATCACATTTTCTGTGGTGCTGTTTATAGTATGTTGAACATTTAATTTTTCTTTACAAAAAGTTAAGCGCTGTTCATTTATATCAAGCGCTATCACATTTGCGCCTGCAATTTTTGCAAACTCCATAGCGCCTAATCCAATTGGCCCTGCACCAACAATTAAAATAAACTCTCCGGCTTTTACATCTGCTCTTCGTACACCATGAGCACCAATTGCAAGCGGCTCTAACAATGCAAGTTCATCAAAACTTAATCCTTCACCTTTAAGTAATGAATAATTTGGAACGGATAAATAATTTGCCATGCCGCCATTTACATGAACGCCGCAAACCTGCATCTGCACACAACAATTAGGTTTTTCATTTCTGCATGCAATGCAATACCCGCAATTAAAGTATGGAATAATGCTTACTGCTTCACCTATCTTAAACCCGCTGCCTGCCTCTGTTTCGTACACTATTGCTGCAAGCTCATGACCTAAAATTTTTGGGTAATTAAAAAATGGTTGTGTGCCTTCATACGCATGAAGATCAGTTCCGCAAACACCAATTTTTTTTATTTTAAGAATGGTATGATCTTTTTGAAGCAAAGGTTTTTCTGAAGTTTGATATTCAAATTGTCCCGGCGCTGTACAAACGAGTGATTGCATTATTTTTAAAATTAAGCATTAGCCAAAGCCCTGTCCAGATGAACATAACCTCCATCAACATGAATGATCTGCCCTATTGTATGGTTCGACCTTTCTGATAAAAGAAAGGCAACCATGTTAGCGATCTCCTCAGGTTTTGTCATCCTGTTTTCAAAAGGAATTTTACCAGTTATTTGTTTTAATTTTTCTTGAGGGTTTGATAAAGTTTTGATCCATTTTTCATACGCCGGTGTCCAGCTTTCTGCAACCACAACCGCATTTACACGAATATGATATTTTAAAAGCTCCACTGCCCATTCTCTTGTTAATGCGTTGCGTCCGCCATTGGCAGCAGCATACGCAGATGTATTGCCCTGGCCGGTTTCAGCGGTTTTGGAAGTGATGTTTACAATAGAACCTTTTGTTTTTATCAAATGCGGTAAAGCAAAATGCGCCATCAAATAATAATGAACAACATTCTTATGCAGGCTCTGCATAAACTTTTCATAGTTGCCATTTTCAAGACCTACACCATCATTTACACCTGCATTATTTACGAGGCCGTCAATGCGATCAAATTTTTCTACGATCATCTTTATTGCCTTTTCACAATCTTTCGGGTCTGATAATTCTGCTAATACAGAAAAAGATTTAGCTCCTGAGTTTTCTATTTCATTACAGATATTTTTATTGTCTTCTTCATTTCTTCCTACAATAACAGGAATAGCATTTTCTGATGCAAGTATTTTTGAAATGCCTGCACCAATTCCTTTGGCACCGCCGGTTATAATTATCACTTTGTCTTTTAATTGGAGATCGATAATTTGAATAATTTATAAATGTTGAAGCGTTTAAAACACTTATTGTTGTAAAAAATAAAAAGCCACTGATTCACAGATTTTTTTCATGGTAAAAAGTAATTTATTTTTTCAGTGAATCTGTGGCATTTAATTATGGCTATATGCAACACACGTTTGTTTAGAAGTTCCTAATCCATCAATCCCTAATTCAATCACATCACCGGGTTTTAAATATCGCTGAGGGTTCATCCCCATTGCTACACCAGCAGGTGTACCGGTAGAAATAATATCGCCGGGTAATAAAGTCATAAACCGGCTGACATAAGAAATTATAAATGGAATTTTAAAAATAAAATTTGCTGTTGTACCATCCTGCATTTTTTCTTCATTAACAGTAAGCCATAAACGCAGCGCATCAACATCAGTTATCTCATCTTTAGTAACCATGTACGGACCAAGTGGAGCAAAGGTGTCGCAGCCTTTTCCTTTATCCCATGTGCCGCTTCGCTCTAATTGAAATGCTCTTTCGCTCACATCATTGTGAAGACAATACCCCACAACATGATCCATCGCATTTGCCTCTTCAACATAACTTGCCCTTTTGCCAATAACCACTGCCAGCTCCACTTCCCAATCAGTTTTTACAGAATCTTTCGGTATCGTGATCTCATCAAAAGGGCCGCACAGCGCTGTTGTTGATTTTAAAAATATTACCGGTTCGGGTGGTGGAATAGCGCCTGTTTCTTTTGCATGATCTGCATAATTTAATCCAATGCAAACGATCTTTGAAGGCCGAGCAATGGGAGATCCAAGTCTTTCCTTATCGTGAATTTTTGGTAAATTCCCTTTGTGTTTTTCTGACACCGATTGCAAATGAGCTAATCCATCCCCGGCAAAAAATGCTTCATTATAATCCTGGATAAATCCTGAGACATCATAGTTTATTCCGTCAACACAAATGCCTGGTTTTTCTTTATCACATTCTCCGTGTCTTATCAATTTCATATTTTAATTATTAAGTTTTATAAATCCTCCGTCAATTGGATAATCACAACCCGTTATAAAAGATGCTTCATCGCTACACAAATACAAAATTAAAAATGCAATCTCTGAAGGCTTTGCCATCCGGCCTATCGGTTGTGACTTAGAAAGTTTTTCAAACATCTCAGCTTCTTTACCCGGATAATTTTTTGCAAGGAATCCATCAACAAAAGGCGTATGCACACGTGCAGGTGAAATGCAATTGCAACGAATGCCATCATTAATATAATCTTTGGCAACAGACATCGTCATTGCATACACTGCACCTTTGCTCATGCTGTAGGCAAAGCGATCTGCAAGTCCAACATTATTTGCAATGGATGCAAGATTTAAGATCACTCCAGATTTATTTTCTTTCATCAAAGGCAAAGCAGCGAACAAACAATTATAAACACCTTTCACATTTACTTTATACACTCTTTCAAAATCTTCTTCTGAGGTATTATCAGCCTTGCCAATGTGTGATACACCTGCGCTGTTTACCAACACATCTACTTTCCCAATAGCATTAAAAACATCTACAACTTTTTGTTGATCTGCAACATTGCAAACATGCGCTGTGGCTATACCTCCACTATTATTAATTTCATTTGCTGTTGCTGTTGATTGTTCTTCGCCTATATCTACTACATGAACATGAGCACCTTGCTGTGAAAACAATAATGCAGTTGCTTTTCCTATGCCGCTGCCGGCGCCGGTTATAATTGTATTTTTGTTTTTTAAGCTTAGCATCTTCTAAATATTTTGAGCAACTTTTATGTTCTGGAAATAAAAATGAATTGATCTATTTATAATAAGCATCATTCCATCTCAGTTCATTTTTAAATTGATAAAGATCCGTGTTTTTACCAATCACAATGTATTCAATATTAGCAAACGATGCAAAGTCTTCCATGTGTTCTCTTGTAAGATTTTGACTGTAGCCTGTATGATGTGCACCTCCTGCATATATCCACGCAGCACAACCTGTACGCATATCAGGATAGGGCTTCCATAATACCCGTGCAACAGGAAGTTTGGGAAGATCATGCGTTGCTGCTACCGCTTCCACTTCATTTACAATTAAACGAAAACGGTTTCCCATATCAACGATGGATGCATTTATTGCAGGGCCTGCGGCAGAATTAAATACAAGTCTCACTGGATCTGCTTTACCGCCGATACCCAATGGATGGATTTCGCATTTCGGTTTTCCATCAGCAATTGACGGACAAATTTCAAGCATGTGCGAACCCAGCACCATTGAATTATTTGGTTCAAAATGATAGGTGTAATCTTCCATAAAAGAGTTACCACCTTTTAATCCGCTGCCCATAACTTTCATTGCACGAACCAACGCAGAAGTTTTCCAATCGCCTTCACCAGCAAAGCCGTAACCCTTTGCCATAAGGCGTTGTGCAGAAATACCGGGCAACTGAACCATGCCATGAAGATCTTCAAATGTATCTGTAAAGCCTTTAAAACTTCCACTCTCTAAAAATGTTTGCAACCCGATTTCGATCTTTGCAGCATCACGCAAACTTTGGTATTTATCTCCTCCTTTCAACAATGAAGGAACCAATGAATAACTATCCTCATATTCTTTTATAAGATCATCGATCGCTTTATCTGAAATTTCATTTATCACTTTCACCAGGTCGCCAATACCATGTGTATTCACTGAGTAACCAAATTTATATTCTGCTTCCACTTTGTCGCCATCGGTTACTGCAACGTAGCGCATGTTATCACCAAAGCGAACAAATTTTGCTCCCTGCCAATCGTTCCATCCTGCGGCGGCTCTTGACCATGCATTTATTTTATCAAGCACCTCATTATCCTGCCAATGACCAACAATTACTTTTCTATTGAGGCGCATACGACTCATCATAAAACCAAATTCCCTGTCGCCATGAGCGCTTTGATTTAAATTCATAAAATCCATATCGATCGTATCCCATGGAATATCACGATTGAATTGCGTATGTATATGCAGCAAAGGTTTTTGCAAGATCTTTAATCCGCCGATCCACATTTTTGCAGGAGAGAATGTATGCATCCATGCAACGATACCGATGCAATCCTTTGCCACATTGGCTTCCTGGCACACACTATAAATTTCTTCAGAAGATTTTACTGTTGGTTTAAAAACAATTCTTACCGGGATTTGTTTTGCATCATTTAGTGAAGCGGCAATAGTGTTGGAATGTTCCGCAACCTGCCTCAAAGTTTCTTCGCCATACAAACTTTGACTGCCTGTTACAAACCAAATTTCAAATTTCTTTAGATC
>DATCOF010000189.1:0-13387 GCA_036564845.1 Chitinophagaceae bacterium
GAAGACATTGAATATGCAGAATTGAATGAAGCGTTTAGTGTTGTAGGCATTGTGAATGCACAAAAAATGCATCTCGATCTTAAAAAAGTAAACGTAAATGGCGGCGCTGTTTCATTAGGGCACCCATTAGGTTGTAGCGGCGCACGAATTATTGTAACATTAATAAATGTATTAAAACAAAATAATGGAAAAATTGGCGCTGCAGCAATTTGTAATGGTGGCGGTGGAGCAAGTGCAATGGTAATTGAAAATATATAACCTAAACTTTCATCTCATAATTATGAAAAAGATTTTCTTAATAACTGCTACTGTTTTTTTGGTCTCAGTAATTTGTAAAGCAGGTGATTCTGCATTTGTTATTAACGGAAATATTAAATCGCTAAAATCCGGTTTGATCTATTTATATATTTTCGGAGATGACACTAAAAAAGATTCATCCCAAATTACCGACGGAAAGTTTTCATTTAAAGGCTTTATTCAAAAACCGTCGTCAGCATTATTAGATCTTAAAGATGGCAAGCAAAGTTATTTTCGCTTTTTTTTGGAACCGGGAAAAGTTACTATTTCAGGGGAAGGTGAATCATTGGAATTGTTAACCATCAAAGGGTCTTCAATAAATGATGATGATAAAATATTGCAGAAACGACTGCAACCTATTACTGCCTGGGAAGAGAAAAACGATAAGCTTTACAGCGAAGCGTTGAAAGCAAAAAATAAAACAGTAACTGATAGTCTTGATGAAGTTTCAGATAATGTTTTAATTGAAAAAAGAAAAGTGATTGCTGCATTTGTAAAAGATTATCCGCATTCAATGAGGAGTGCAATTGCTATTTCAGAAAATTATGCATACTATGCAGAAGCAGATGAAGTAGAGCCTCTATACAATCTTCTTGATAAAAATATTAAAAGCAGCACCAAAGGAATTGCGATAAAAAAAATGATTGATGTTTATAAAGGTGTTGCCATTGGTAAAGTGCCGCCGGATTTTACACAAACAACTCCTGATGGGAAAAGCAAAAGTTTATCTTCTTTAAAAGGTAAATATGTACTCGTTGATTTTTGGGCGAGCTGGTGTGGCCCATGCCGCAGAGAGAATCCTAATGTTGTAAAAACATACAACCAATTCAAAGATAAAAACTTTGAAATTTTTGGTGTTTCTTATGATACTAAAAAGACAAATTGGGAAAAAGCCATACAGGACGATGAATTAGTTTGGTGCCAGGTTTCTGATCTGTTGGGCTGGAAAAATGCAACCTCTGAATTATATGGCATCAAGGCAATACCTTCTAATTTATTATTAGATAAAGATGGCAAAATAATTGCTAAAAATATTTTCGGTAAAAAACTTTCTGAAAAATTATCACAAATACTTCCATAATCCGGTTTGCTCCTTTCAACACTAACCAATATTTTTGCAACTCAATTTAAAATATGAGACAGATAGCATTTAGAGAGGCCTTACGTGAAGCAATGCAGGAAGAAATGCGGCGTGATGACAAAGTTTTTTTAATTGGAGAAGAAGTTGCAGAATATAACGGCGCTTATAAAGTTAGCCAGGGTATGCTGGAGGAGTTTGGAGAAAGAAGAGTAATTGATACACCCATTGCAGAGCTTGGTTTTACAGCTATTGCTGTGGGTGCTGCCCAAAATGGTTTGCGTCCCATTGTAGAATATATGACATGGAACTTTGCTAATCTTGCTTTAGATCAAATTTTAAACACCGCTTCTAAAATGCTGGCAATGAGTGGAGGCCAGGTTGGATGCCCGATCGTTTTTCGTGGGCCGGGAGGAAGTGCAGGACAGTTAGGCGCTCAACATTCAACAGCATACGAATCACTCTATGCAAATATCCCCGGACTAAAAGTTATTTCAGTCAGCAATCCTTACGATGGTAAAGGTTTGCTTAAAAGCGCTATCCGTGATAATGATCCGGTAATTTTTATGGAGTGTGAAGTTTTGTATGGTGAAAAGGGTGAGGTACCTGAAGATGAATATTTAATTCCGATTGGCAAAGCAAAAGTGGTAAGAGAAGGAACTGATGTAACACTTGTATCTTTTAATAAAATGATGAAGGTTGCTTTAGGTGCTGCTGATGAATTGGCAAAAGAAAATATTCATGCTGAAGTGATCGACCTAAGAACAATCCGCCCGATGGATTGGCAAACCATTCTTGAGTCGGTTAAAAAAACAAACCGTTTGGTGATAGTTGAAGAACAGTGGCCTTTTGCTTCTGTATCTTCTGAAATTACTTACCGCATCCAAAAAGAAGGGTTTGATTTTTTAGATGCTCCCATTCGCCGAATTACTTCAACTGATACGCCAATGCATTATGCTCCTAATCTTGTTGCTGCTTATTTACCCGATGTACCAAGAACGGTGAACCTTGTGAAGGAGGTTATGTATTTGCAGAAATAAATTTTCTATAAAATTGATTACTTCTTATAAATAATTATTTAATTGCTTACTATAACTACTATGCAAAAACGCAATCATCTAATTTAAAATTTTTGTTACAATTTTCGTTGTAATGATCAATTTTATTCCCACTCATTCATAATGCCTATTTTTGAAGCGACTTAAAAGATATTAAATAATACTATGGCTAGTATCCTGATAATCGATGATGAAAAAAGTATCCGAAAAACTTTAACCGAAATATTGAGTTACGAAGGTTATAAAGTAGATGAAGCAGGCGATGGTGAAGAAGGACTAAAAAAATTTAAAGAAAAAACATACGATCTTGTTTTGTGCGATATTAAAATGCCTAAGCTTGATGGCATTGAATTCTTAGAAAAAGCAAAACAAATAAATGTTGATGTTCCCATTATTATAATCAGCGGTCATGGAAATATCGAGACCGCAGTGGAAGCAGTTAAGAAAGGTGCTTTCGATTATATTTCCAAACCGCCGGATCTTAACCGCATGCTGATAACGCTTCGCAATGCAATGGATAAAACTACTCTTGTTGCAGAAACCAAAGTGCTAAAACGTAGAGTGACAAAGACTCAGGAGATAATTGGCCAATCTGCTCCCATAAAAAAAATTAAAGACACGATAGATAAAATTGCACCAACTGATGCAAGAGTTTTAATAACAGGAGACAATGGTGTTGGCAAAGAATTAGTAGCAAGATGGATACATGAAAAAAGCAATCGCTCTTCCGGTCCTTTGGTAGAAGTTAATTGCGCAGCTATTCCCGGTGAGTTAATTGAAAGCGAATTATTTGGTCATGAAAAAGGATCTTTTACATCAGCAGTAAAGCAACGTATTGGCAAATTTGAACAAGCCAATGGCGGCACTTTATTTTTAGATGAGATTGGCGATATGAGTATAAATGCGCAGGCAAAAGTTTTGCGGGCATTACAGGAAGCCAAAATTACAAGGGTAGGAGCTGATAGAGATATTTCTGTTGATGTAAGAGTGATCGCTGCAACAAATAAAGATCTTTTAAAAGAAGTGGAAGAAAAAAAATTCCGTCTCGACCTGTATCACAGGCTGGGAGTAATTATCATGCATGTGCCATCATTAAATGACAGGCTAAGTGATATCCCTTTGCTTGTTGAAAAATTTCTGGAAGATATTGCAACTGATTATGGACAACCTAAAAAATCAATTGATAAAGCTGCTATGGGTGCTTTACAAAAACATAACTGGAGCGGCAACATACGCGAATTAAGAAATGTTGTTGAGCGCCTCATTATTCTTTCTGGCAAAACTATTTCTGCAGATGATGTAGAAAATTATGTGCTGCCAAGAAAATAATATTAGTCAATGGTCATTGAGTCATTGGGTCAATAGTCATTAAATTATTCTTAGTTTTTTTCTATTGACAAATGGCCTATTGACCTATTTAAATATGAAACACATTTATTGCATAAGTGGTTTTGGTGCTGATGAAAAATTGTTCTCTAAATTTCAATTTCCCCAGCATGAGATACATTTTATTAAATGGATCATTCCTGAAAAAAATGAAAGTATTGAAGCATATGCAAAAAAATTAATTTTCCAAATTCATCACGACAATCCTATTCTTATCGGTCTGTCTTTTGGCGGTATGATGTGTATAGAAATTGCAGGACAAATAAAAATCGAGTTGATCATCATCATTTCAAGCATTAAAACAAATGCTGAAATGCCTTTGTGGATGCGGATTTCAGGCAAGTTAAAACTGAACAGGTTATTTCCTATGCGCTCATTTAAATTGATCGAACCATTGGAAGATTATAATCTTGGTGTTATCACAAAGGAAGAAAAAAGGATGGTTAGTGATTACAGAAAAAATATTGATCCTGTATATTCTGACTGGGCTATTAATGCCATCTTGAATTGGAAAAATACTGTTGCCCCTAAAAATCTATATCATATTCATGGCGATAATGACAGGATATTTTCAATAAAAAAAATTAAACCGGATTATACAATACAAAGCGGCGGGCATATGATGATCTTAAATAAAAGTGATGAAGTGAACAAATGCATCAGTTCTATTCTTGAAGCAAATGAAATAGAATAAAATGTTAAGGTTATTAATCTCATTAATCCTTTACTCCCATAAATCATGGTTCAGATATTCTAATACATTACATTTGTCCGCATTAAAACATTGTAGATGAGTATAAGTTTCCTCTTATTTATTATTGCGCTAATATCTTCGCTAATTGGCTTGTATGGCATGTTTCAGAAAGCAGGCATTGCCGGCTGGAAAGCATTCATACCTTTTTACAATACCTGGTGCATGGTTGAAAAAATGCAGTTGAAAAGAATTTGGTTCTTTCTGCAATTCATACCTGTTGTTGGTTTGTTCATTATTATCTGGATATTGATAAAATTTGTTGAGCATTTCGGAAGATTTTCTGTATCTGCACATTTTGCAACTGTGTTTTTTCCTTTTATTTATTTTCCATATTTGGGTTTCTCAAAAAGTGAAAGATATGCCGGCACTGCTGTTGTAAAAAATTACAAAAAATCTGCAGTAAGAGAATGGGTAGATGCTGCAGTGTTTGCAATTGTTGCGGCAACACTCATACGCACATTTGTTTTTGAAGCGTACACCATACCTACACCCTCAATGGAAAAAACTTTGCTGGTAAACGACTTTTTGTTTGTAAGCAAATTCAGCTACGGCCCTCGTATTCCGAATACACCATTGGCAATGCCGTTTGTGCATCATACTATTCCCGGGTTAAATACAAAGTCTTATGTTGAATGGATACACATTCCTTACACACGCTGGTTTCCAAGCCCTGTACAAAGAAATGATGTTGTTGTTTTTAATTTTCCCGTAAATGATACGCTGATAAATGATGAAGAAAATTTCGGATCAAAAGTTACTTATTACGAAGCGATAAGACAACGCATGGCTGCAGACCATATCAGCCAGGAAGAAGCAAGGACAAGGATATGGGATACGTATGGTGATAATATTATTGTTCGCCCTGTTGATAAAAGAGAGAATTTTATTAAACGTTGTGTTGCCATTGCAGGTGATACTTTGCAGATAAAAGGCAGTGTGGTTTATATAAATGGTGTGGCAACAGACTTTCCAAAACATTATGAAAGATATTTTAATGTTACTACTGATGGTACGGCACTAAATGAAGATCAGTTAGCAGAATTTGGTATTCATACAGATCCCGTACTGGGAGAATTTATGAATGCAGGTAACGGTTCATACACCATCAATATGACCGCAGATGAAAAAGATAATTTGTCTAAGTTGCCTAATGTAAAAAATATTGCTCCCATTCCTGATTCACCCGATCAACAACTCTTTCCATATTATACAACAGATCATAAATGGACGGTTGATAATTACGGCCCTGTTTGGATACCTAAAAAAGGAGCAACAATTACTTTAGATTCAGACAATGTGATCCTCTACCAGCGCAGCATTAGCGTGTATGAAGGAAATAAATTTGAAGCAAGAGATGGTAAATATTTCATTAACGATAAAGAAGCAACTAACTACACTTTTAAAATGAATTATTACTGGATGATGGGTGATAACAGGCATAACTCTTTGGACAGTCGCTTTTGGGGATTTGTTCCTGAAGATCATATTGTAGGTAAAGCCACATTAATATGGTTTAGCTGGGATAAAGGCCCACGTTGGAATCGTATGTTTAAAACGATCCGTTGATTTTAATTGAAATGATAAAATGATCCCATTAATTTTATATCTTTCATCAACTATCAAACTTATAATTAAAAAAAGACAGAGTAAGTTTTAATTATATTTTTATATTAAAATCATTCTAACCAAAATTTAAATCATTGGTAAAAGAAGAATTAAAGTTTACAATGGAAGTGTACGACTCCAGCGATGAATTAAATGAGGATGATGCATTTCTTTTAAGCGAAGCCCGCTCTGTAACACAGTTTGCTTATGCACCGTATTCAAATTTCCAGGTTGGAGCTGTGGCTAAATTAGTAAATGGTAAAATTGTTTCAGGTACTAACCAGGAAAATGCTTCGTACCCTGCAGGCATCTGTGCAGAAAGAAGTTTGCTTTCTACAGCAGCATCAATCCATCCCGGTATTGGCATTGAAACAATGGCTGTTACTTATAATAATTTAAAAGGAGAAAGTGATTCACCTGTAAGCCCCTGTGGTATTTGCCGCCAGGTTATCAGCGAATTTCAAAACCGTTATAAAAAACCTATAAGAATAATTTTAAGCGGCATGAAAGGCAAAGTGCAGATAATAGATAATGCCTGTTACTTGCTGCCTTTGGCTTTTTCTTCGGAGGATATGAAGTAGATGGATTTTCTGCATAAACTGCATAGCAGATAAGGATTAATCTATACAGAAATCCCATTTGTTTTTTTGACTAATCAAAAAGATACTTCATCATTAAATGATTTAAAGTTCTCCTTGGCGTTTAGAAATAATGGAGATAAAATAGAAGCAAAATTAAAAATTTCTGCAGCAGCTTCGAATGTTGCTGATTCTTCAAAAACTTATTTAGAAGAATCTTATTATAACTTAAATGGAGATCTTTCAGAAGTATGGATTTATATAGATAAAAAATCCTATAAAATAGATAGGAAGACTTTTTCTAAATTAGGAAGTGTGAATTCAAATTCAAGTGCGTATTTAACAACTTGTTCTAACTTCACTTTTTCAAGTTATAGTTTGGAGTGTTATGGCGATGGAAATTATAGCGTTAGTTGTTATTACACTCTCTATACTGTTTCTGTTAGCATTTGTAATTACGATAACCAGGCAATGCTTACCAGTTCTACGGATTTCGGTGGTGGTGGTGGAACTACAGGAATAGCGGAGTACGATTTTCCTGATGAAATTATTACTGATAGTTTAACAAACCCTTGTTTAAAGCATACATATGAGAAACTGTCTCAAAATAATTTTATATCAACTACAGTTGGAAATATGCTTTTTTCTGTTTGAGGAGTCTTTATTCATCGGGGTTTCACGATAGAGTAAAGATTCTAAGGTGCAGGAAATGGAATTTGAAAAACCTAATTTTAAGAAGCTTATAAAGCAACTGTAAAACCAAAATGAGTATTTATGATAAAACTTTAATTACTTACTTTTGTTCTTTAATTTTTAGAAAATGAAAATAACAAAGCAGGTAGTAGTAAGTTTTATTTTATTAGTGATAATTGCAGCTCTTTACCGTATTATGCCGGGAAGGCCTTATGGTTTTGCACCGCAAATTGCAATGGCAATATTTGGAGGCGCCATGATAAAAGATAAGAAGCTTGCATTTTTATTGCCTTTGCTTTCTATGTTTATTTCAGATGCTTTGTACGAAGTTTTATTTAGAAACGGGGTAGGGAACATACAGGGATTTTACTCAGGACAAATTACCAACTACATTCTTTTTGGTTCAATGACAATTTTGGGTTTTTTAATAAAGAAAATAAATGTTGCAAAAATTGTTTTAGCTTCTATAGCAGCACCTACAGCATTCTTCCTTCTTTCAAATTTCTTTGTATGGCTTAGCAGTAGTCCTGATGCAGGCTTTGCAAGGCCAAAAACTTTCAGTGGTTTATTAATGTGTTATAATGATGGGGTACCATTTTATCCATGGAGCGTTGCATCAACATTAATTTTTTCTGCTATTTTATTTGGAAGTTATTTCCTGATAACAAAAAATTCTCTTACGCCGGCAAAAAGTATCGCTTAGGATTTTTCGTTTTCGTATCCTTCATCAATTAAAAGATGTTTCCCATCTGCAGCCTGTGTTGCTAATTCATCGCAGCGTGTGTTGTAAAAATTATCGGCATGGCCTTTTACCCATTTAAATTTTAGTTTGTGATTTTGCGAAAGTTTATAAAAACGTAACCACAGATCTTTATTTTTTTTGCCTCCTTTAAAATCAGTTCTTATCCAATTTTTCAGCCAACCTTCTTCAACAGCCTTAACTACATAATTGCTATCAGAATAAATTAACAGGTCAAGATTATTTTTTTTCATTGCTTCCAATGCTGCAATCACAGCCATCAATTCCATTCTGTTGTTAGTAGTAAGCCTATAGCCTTTTGATAATTCTTTTTTCACTTCTCCCCAAATTAGGACTGCGCTATAACCGCCAGGGCCCGGGTTTCCACGGGATGCACCGTCTGTGTATATTATTATTTGCATTTAGAGGTTTAGGGTTTAGAGGTTTAGGGTTTAGAATTTAGGGTTTAGGATTTGCTAAACTTCTAAACTTGAAAAACGCCTGTTTTAAAATCAGCAATTTCATTATTATTATTTGCTGCGGTCAAACTTTCGGAAATTATTTTTCTTGTATCTGCAGGATCAATTATATCATCTACCCATAATCTTGCGGCTGCATAAAAAGGTGATGTTTGTTTTTCATAGCGATCCATTATTTCTGATAATAATTTTTGTTCGTCTTCAGGTGTAATTTCTTTTCCCTTTGTTTTTAAAGAAGCCACCTGTATCTGCAACAATGTTTTAGCCGCCTGCTCGCCACCCATAACTGCAATTTTTGCAGAAGGCCAAGCAAAAATAAATCGTGGATCATAAGCTTTACCACACATTGCATAATTACCGGCGCCATAAGAATTGCCAACAATAATCGTGATCTTGGGAACCACTGAATTGGCAACTGCATTCACCATTTTTGCACCATCTTTAATAATGCCGCTATGCTCACTGCGACTGCCAACCATAAAGCCGGTTACATCCTGTAAAAAAATTAATGGAATTTTCTTTTGATTGCAATTCATTATAAATCGTGCAGCTTTATCGGCGCTGTCATTATAAATAACACCGCCAATTTGTAATTCACCTTTTTTATTTTTTATGTTGAGTCGTTGATTGGCAACAATACCTACTGCCCATCCATCTATGCGGGCATAGCCGCATAAAATTGTTTTTCCATAATCCATTTTAAATTCATCAAATTCCGAATCATCAACAATACATTTAATTATTTCCACCATATCATACGGTGAATTATTTCCTTCAGGAAAAATGCCGTACACATGGTGTGGATCAGTTTTGGGCGCAATGGATTGTGTTCTGTTATAACCTGCTGAAGGATTTTGACCAAGCTTACTCATTATTTTTTTTATCTGATCCAAACATTCATGTTCATTATCAAATTTGTAATCAGCAATACCGCTGATCTCAGTATGCGTTGCTGCGCCACCTAAAGTTTCGCTGTCAATATTTTCACCTATGGCAGCTTTAACCAAATAAGGGCCTGCTAAATAAATGGAACCATTACCTGTTACCATCAGAGTTTCATCGCTCATGATCGGAAGGTATGCGCCGCCTGCAACACATGGGCCCATCACTGCAGCAATTTGTGAAATGCCCATTGCACTCATCTTTGCATTGTTCCTGAATATGCGGCCGAAATGTTCTTTGTCGGGAAAAATTTCATCCTGCATGGGAAGAAAAACACCGGCGCTGTCAACCAAATAAATTATCGGCAATTTATTTTCCATCGCGATCTCCTGCATCCTCAAATTCTTTTTACCGGTTATGGGAAACCAGGCACCTGCTTTTACGGTTTGGTCGTTTGCAACTATCATACATTGCCTGCCGCTTACATAACCAATGCCTGCAACAGTACCGCCGGCAGGGCATCCGCCATATTCTTCATACATTTCATAACCTGCAAACGCACCTATTTCAATAAATAATCTTTCAGCATCTTTTAAATATTCTATTCTTTCTCTTGCTGTTAATTTATTTTTTTCTCTTTGTTTTTCTATCGCCTTTTTGCCACCGCCTTCCTCAATCTTTGCTTTCAATTGTTTTATCCTGCTTAAAGATATCTTCATTGCATCTTCATTCTTATTAAAATTTATATTCATGCTCATTTCTTAAAAATTAGTCCGTTTGTAATTTTGATTAGCCTCACCCCAACCCCTCTCCTCACGGAGAGGGGCAAAGCAACATCTATTATATTCAGAGATGTATTTTATTTTAAATGTTTAAAGATAAGTTGTTGCAAAGAAAATCCCGCAAGTGCGGGATCCTAAAATCTTTTAAACTAAATCTTTAATAATCATTTTTTACAGGAGGCTTTACAGGTTTTTTATTTTTATCATCAACGTTTGCCGGTGGAGTGATCTTTGTATTTTTTTTCTCCGGTGTTTTATTGCTGTCTGTTTTATTCTTGTCTGTTTTTAAAATTTCTTTTTTATCTTCTTCATTTGCACCCTTATCTTTTGGTACCTGGTTCTGATCTTTAAATGCATCTTTATTAAATTCAGATTCAACGGGTGCTGTTAATTCACTTCCTTCATAATCGCCCTTGTTGCCGTTTCCCTGGTCTTCAGAAAAATCTGAACCTTCCCCTTTTTGAACAAGTGCAGAAAAATTTTGATCAGCATAAATAGGATTGTTATCCAACTCGGCAGGTTTTTGAAATACGGCTTTGGGATCAATTCCTAATCTTCTGTCAGCATAAACTTTTTGCATAAAATAAGCCCACTCCGGCATCGCCATTTCATTACCACCATATGTCCACCTGATCTTTAAGAATGGATCATCACATCCTACCCACGCACCAGCAAGTAATTGCGGAGTATAACCAATGAACCATCCATCGGTGTTATCATTTGTAGTTCCTGTTTTGCCACCCATAGCGCTTTTAATTCCAAACCTGTCACGCATTGAATGTCCTGTTCCAAAATCAACAACACCCTGCATCATTTTATACATTGTATAAGCGTCTGATTCACTAATAACCTGTTTTGATTCGGGTTGAAAACTTTCCAGCACATTCCCATTCTTATCTTCAATTCGTGTGATAATAATCGGATCGGTACTAAAGCCGCGGTTAGGAAACATTGTGTATGCATGAAGCATTTCAAGTAACGTTAGATCGGCAGAGCCAAGGGCTATAGAAGGCACGATCGGGATGAAACTTTTTATTCCGCAGAGGTGTGCAAACTCTGCTGTTTTTTTCGCACCGATACGGCTCATAAGATCGTATGCTGCTGCGTTCAGGGATTTTGCTAAACAATACGCCATCGTTCCACCACCGCCGGAAATTGTTTTGTTGGCAAGTGTTATAGTTTTTCCTCCGATGTAACTATCGGGTGTAAGGCCTGCATCAATTAATGCCAGTGTATATAATATTGGTTTGAAGGTTGAACCTACCTGCCTGTTAGTTGTTACATGATCAAATTTGAACCATTTAAAATCTATTCCGCCAACCCATGCTTTCACTTCGCCGGTAACAGGATCAACAGCAGCGAATGATGTTTGCATCATCTGCTTTAAATACTTGATGGAATCTATCGGTGTCATCACCGTATCTTTTTGACGGTTTTTATTCCATGCGAATACTTTCATTTGAACAGGCACATAAAAAGATTTTTTTATTTCTGCTTCATCAACTTCATCTTCTTTCATTTGCCTCCATCGCTCACTCTCTTTCATAGCCCTCAATAAAATATCCTGGTGATTTTTCCATACGTCTTTACCCAACTGGCTGTTGAATTTTTTTTGCATTGCACTCATGTGAAGCACCACAGCTTCTTCTGCATACAATTGCATTTTAGGATCTATGGTTGTATAAATTTTTAAGCCATCTCTATAAAGATCATATGGTCTTTCTGTTTTAGGATCCTGGTGAGTTTTACACCACTCATCGAGTTTTTTACTAAGCACTGCACGGAAATAAGGGGCGATACCTAAATTCTCATCCAGCTTTTTATATTTTATTCCAAGTGGTTTTTTCTTTAGAGCATCTGCTTCCGGTTGTTTGATCACATCGTTAGTAACCATGCGTTCTATAACAAGATTTCTTCTGTTTAATGCAGCCTGTGGATGCCTGACAGGATCGTATTGCCCGGGGCCACTTAACATGCCAACCAACAATGCAGCTTCATCAGTTGTTAACAGGGATGGTTCTTTTTGAAAATATACCCGTGATGCATTTCGGATGCCATAAATATTTCCCCACGGAACTCTGTTGAGGTATAAAGAAATAATTTCCTGCTTGGTAAAATTTCTTTCGAGCTTAAGAGCAACTATCCATTCCTTTAATTTGTCGGTGCCTCTTTTAAAAATACCCCCACGGCCTTGTCCAAGAATTTGTTTTGCTAACTGTTGTGTGATAGTGCTGGCGCCCCCTTCACTGCCCAGTCCTTTAATTGCACGCCCGATCGCAATTGCATCAATGCCTGAATGATCATAAAAGCGAACGTCCTCTGTAGAGATCAATGCATTAATAACATTGGGTGAAATATCTTTAAAATCTACAGCGCTTCTGTTCTCTGCATAAATTTTTCCCATTAATGTTGTGCCATCATTGGCATAAATTTCTGATGCAAGATTGGCTTGTGGATTTTCAAGTTCCTGCATAGAAGGGATCTTGCCAAAAAAGCCAAGCTGGGCACAAAGCAGCATGATAAGAACCAAGGCAGTACCACCTAACACCGTGTACCATAAAATTTTTACGGACCGTTTCATTGTAGTGTTTTTGGAATTGCGTTTGCCGGAAGTTGAATTTATTTTTTCAGCCACAGATTTAAATTGATTGTTTAAGGTAGCCAAAGTTAGAAAAGACAACTCTTCTTTGGCAAATTTGTTTAGTTAAACTTTTAATAGATATTAACTAAAACTTTCCGGGATACTTTGTATTCAATAATTTAATATATCCTGATAGATCCTTGTTGGCTTTTAAAACCTGCAAATTGGCATCAGAAATTATTACGAAAGAGTATTTATTTGCCGGCAACCACGAAACTTCTGCCGGTGCATTTTTCTTTAACCTGTCAGCATATATTATCGCAGCATTGGCATCAGAAAATTTACTAAAGATCAAAAAGTTTTTATCCTTATCAAATGGATCTTTGGTTATATCAATTGTTTGTGATGAAAAGTTTTCCCTGTTGTAGCGGTTAAAAGCATTTCTTGCTTCGCTGATATAAACAGGATCAACTTT
>DATCOF010000190.1:0-22018 GCA_036564845.1 Chitinophagaceae bacterium
ATGCATTATGAAAGTGTTATGTAAAAAAACTTTGCCAAAATTCAATCCATTGCAATATGGTAAATTGCAAAAAATAATCGCAGTAGCGATATTAATTTTACCCCTTTTATTTTTTACTCTTACTGCCGCAGCTCAAAATAATATTTTTGTAAAGGGTAAGATCACAAATGCAAATGGAGATCCCTTGCCAGGTGTATCAATAGTAGTTAAGGGCAGCACAAGAGGTGTTAGCAGCAATGCAAAAGGAGACTTTGAAATTAATGCTCCTGCAAATGGAACATTAACGATTTCCTCAATTGGTTTTGCATCACGGGAAGTTAAAGTGAATAATCAAACTTCGTTAAGTGTATCTCTAATAGCTACAGAAAATCAAATGGAGCAGGTAGTTGTTGTTGGATATGGAACACAAAAAAAGAAAGATGTTACAGGTTCGGTTGTTTCAGTAAATGAAACGGCATTAAGAGAAGTTCCTGTATCTAATTTACAGGGAGCTTTACAAGGTCGTGCAGCCGGTTTGGAAGTTCAAACAGTAGGTACAACGCCGGGTTCAGGAGCACAGATCCGTATCCGCGGAACAAGATCCATAAGCGGATCTAATGATCCATTACTTGTACTAGATGGTATACCCTATAGCGGAGGTTTAAATGATATTAATCCTGATGATGTTGCGTCCGTTGATATTTTAAAAGATGCATCTGCAACTGCTATTTATGGATCAAGAGGTGCAAACGGAGTAATTCTCGTTACCACTAAACGGGGAAAATCTGGTGAAACACATATTTCATTTAGTTCTTATTATGGAATTGGAACTGTGGCAAAAAAATATCCCGTTTATAATCCTGCTGAATATATTGCAATGCGAAACATTTCTCCCTGGAGCCAGGGTTATATGGCCGAAGAAAAGGCTAATATGGCTGCCGGAAAAACAACCGACTGGCAGGATGCAATGTATGAGAATTCTTATAAAACAGATCATAATTTAACTGTATCAGGCGGTAGTAATGGAAGCACATTTTCATTAGGTGGCGGTTATTATAAAGAAACGACAGTATTGCCCGGGCAGGATTTTACACGTTATTCATTAAGAGGGACAATTGATTCTAAAATTGGCAACAGGATAAAAGTTGGGCTAAATACACTTAATAGTGTTGGTATAACAAACGGATCTCAATTTGTGTTTCCAATGTTCCCTATCTTATCTCTTAGTCCATATATGACTCCTTATGATTCTGCAGGGAATTTAATAAAATCTCCTACAGGAGATAATGATGACAGGCAATCACAATACAATCCACTTTTACTTAAAAGTAATAATAATCAATGGGTAGATAGAGTTCGTCGTTTAAGAACTTTTAATAGCGTGTATGGCGAACTTGAAATTATAAAAGGTTTAAAATACCGTTTAAACCTTGGATTAAGTTATGCTCAGGAAGAAGATGATCAGTTTAGAGCATCTGATGATCCGGCAGGACTTGTTCCAAGTTATTTTCGTCCTAAGCAGGGTAATACTGCTTATATAAATAATGGCGAAACATGGGGATATACTGTTGAAAATATTCTTACCTATGATAATTAAGATTCGGCAAGATTCTCATATATAGCAATCAGTCATTAGGAAGGATGAAGAATCATCCTTCCTTTTTACAACTTACAAAAGTAGTTAAGCTGGCAAAATAGTTGTTAATATAAGAATTCATAATTTGTAAAATAAAAAGATAGTAAATCTATGCTGTTGCTTGGTATTGATCTTGGAACTTCTTCAATAAAAGTTTCTGTTGTTAACGCAGACACTCAAAAATGTATTGCTTCCACTCAATTTCCCGAAACAGAAGTTGAAATTATTTCTGCACAAACAGGCTGGGCCGAACAAAGCGCTGACCAGTGGTGGGAGCATGTTAAACAGGCGATCTTAAAATGCCACGCTACAAAAAAATACGATCAAAAAGATATTGCTGCAATAGGTATCGCATATCAAATGCACGGATTAGTGTTGGTTGATAAAGACCAGCATGTATTGCGCAATTCAATTATTTGGTGTGATAGTCGCGCAGTAGAAATTGGTGATGAAGCATTCCATGATATTGGTGAAGAAAAATGTTTGTCGCACCTGCTTAACTCTCCCGGAAATTTTACAGCATCAAAGTTAGCATGGGTGAAAAAAAACGAACCTGATATTTATGGAAAAATAAATAAGATAATGTTGCCCGGAGATTTTATTGCAATGAAATTTACCGGCAATTGTACCACAACTTCTTCGGCATTGTCCGAAGGAATATTCTGGAATTTTGAGACGAATAATATTTCAGATGATGTGCTGAATTATTTTGGATTTGATCACGATATCTTTCCTGCAATACAACCATTATTTTCTTCTCATGGAAATTTAAAACAAACTGTTGCAGACCGGTTATCATTAACTGCAGGGATACCTGTTTCATACAAGGCAGGTGATCAACTTAACAATGCTTTGTCATTGAATGTACTTAAGCCCGGCGAAATTGCAGCAACGGCGGGCACTTCAGGCGTTATTTATGGAGTAAGCGATCACTTGAATTATGATCAGCAGTCCCGTATAAATAGTTTTGCGCATGTAAACCATGATGCGCTTGAAAAAAGGATTGGAATATTATTATGCATAAACGGCGCAGGAATTTTTAACCGCTGGATAAAAAATCTTGTAGGCACCAATGTTTCTTACCAGGGATTAAATGATGCTGCAGCAAAGATAGATGTTGGCTCAAATGGATTGATGTCTTTGCCGTTTGGTAACGGAGCAGAGCGCATGTTAGAAAATAAAATTATAGGGGCTCATTTTTATGATCTCGATTTCAATATTCATTCAACAGCACACATGGTAAGGGCTGTGCAGGAAGGAATTGCTTTTGCATTTCGTTACGGACTTGACATCATGAGAGAAAATGGAATTGATCCGGTTGTCATCAGGGCAGGGAAAAGCAATCTTTTTTTAAGTGATGTATTTACTGAGTCGTTTGTAAATGCAACGAATGTTGAAGTTGAATTTTATGAAGGTGACGGCAGCTTTGGTGCAGCCATTGGCGCAGGAATAGGATCAGGAATTTATAAAGATGCAGCCACTGCATTAAGTAACAGAAAGCCTGTTGGCCGTGTTATACCTAACAACAAAATCATGTATGATAATTTATATGAAAAATGGAAAGACTTGCTTAATGAAAAATTAAAAAATGTTCGCAGGAACCACGAATTATTATTAGCTTAAATAATTAATAGCAAACCAAATGAAAGTAATTACAGGCAATAAAGAATATTTTAAAAATATTTCACAAATAAAATTTGAAGGTGTTGAAACCGATAATCCGCTTGCATTTCGCTGGTATGATGAAAATAAAATGGTGGCGGGCAAATCGCTGAAAGATCATTTACGATTTGCATGTGCTTATTGGCATTCATTCAACGGCAGTGGTGCAGATCCCTTTGGAGAGCCTACACATATTTTTCCCTGGAACGAAAAAACAGATGCCATTGAAAGAGCGAAAGATAAAATGGATGCAGCTTTTGAGTTCATAACAAAAATGAATTTGCCATTTTATTGTTTTCATGATGTAGATATTGTTGATTATACAAATGATGTTGCTGACAATGAAAAACGTTTGCAGACAATAACAGAATATGCAAAACAAAAACAACAGGATAGTGGTGTAAAACTTTTATGGGGCACAGCTAATTTATTTTCGCACAGGCGATACATGAATGGCGCTGCAACAAATCCTGATTTTCATGTGCTTGCTCATGGAGGCGCTCAGGTAAAAGCAGCGCTGGATGCTACCATTGCATTGGGTGGAGAGAATTATGTTTTTTGGGGTGGCCGCGAGGGTTACATGAGTTTGCTTAACACCAACATGAAAAGAGAGCAGGAGCATCTTGCAAAATTTTTGCACACCGCAAAAGATTATGCAAGAAAGAATGGTTTTAAAGGAAACTTTTTTATTGAGCCCAAACCATGTGAGCCAAGCAAACATCAATACGATTATGATGCTGCAACAGTAATAAGTTTTTTACGGCAGTACGATCTGATGGATGATTTTAAACTTAATCTTGAAGTGAATCATGCAACCCTTGCCGGTCATACGTTTCAGCATGAAGTGCAGGTTGCCGCTGATGCAGGATTGCTGGGAAGTATGGATGCAAACCGCGGCGATTATCAGAACGGATGGGACACTGATCAATTCCCAAATAATGTGTATGAACTTACCGAAACAATGTTGATCGTTCTTGAAACCGGTGGTGTAAAAGGTGGAGGAATAAATTTTGATGCAAAGATCAGGAGGAATTCCACTGATCCTGAAGATCTTTTTCATGCACACATCGGAGGCATGGATACATTTGCAAGAGCATTGATAATCGCAGATAATATTTTACAAAGATCAGATTACAAAAAAATACGTGAAGAGCGTTATGCATCTTTTGATAATGGTAAAGGAAAAGAATTTGAAGATGGAAAATTATCTTTACAAGACCTGAGAGATTTTGCTGTAAGTAATGGAGAGCCGGCAGTAAAGAGCGGCAAACAGGAATACCTGGAAAATATCATAAACAATTATATTTAAGATAAATCCATTTCTACATGAATAGTTTACAAACAAAAGATTACCTCGTATTTCTCGGATATTTTGTGATAGTTGCCAGTTACGGATATTGGATCTATCATAAAAAAAAGAAAGCAACCATCACCGCTTCTCATGATTATTTTCTTGCTGAAGGTTCACTAACATGGTGGGCAATTGGGGCATCGCTTATTGCATCAAATATTTCTGCAGAACAATTTATCGGCATGAGCGGCAGTGGTTTTAAAATGGGGCTTGCCATTTCAACTTATGAATGGATGGCTGCCGCAACGCTTATAATTGTAGCAGTATTTTTTATTCCTGTTTACCTCAAGAATAAAATTTATACCATGCCGCAATTTTTAAACCAGCGGTATAACGGAACTGTTGCAATGATAATGGCAGTGTTCTGGCTGTTGTTGTATGTTGTTGTAAACCTCACGTCCATACTGTATTTGGGCGCTTTGGCCATCAATAGTATTTCAGGAATTAATACAACTGCGTGTATGTATATGCTTGCAGTGTTTGCCATTTTTATCACGCTGGGGGGAATGAAAGTTATCGGTTATACCGATGTGGTACAGGTTTTCTTTTTAATATTGGGAGGCTTGGTAACAACATACATTGCATTGAATTTAGTCTCAGAAAAATTTGGCAGCACAGGAACTGTGAATGGTTTTAAATTAATGATAACTCATGCCAACGATCACTTTCACATGATCTTTAAAAAGGATAATCCTAATTATATGGATCTGCCGGGCCTTACAGTTTTGTTAGGAGGAATGTGGATCACGAACCTGAATTATTGGGGTTGCAATCAATACATCACGCAAAGGGCTTTGGGCGCAGATCTGAAAACAGCGAGAAGCGGGATTTTATTTGCAGCCTTCCTGAAATTATTAATGCCTGTGATCGTCGTGCTGCCGGGCATTGCAGCGTATGTGTTACACCAGCAGGGAAATTTTCAAACTGAATTGTTACAAAATGGAGAAACAAATCCTGATAGGGCGTATCCTGTTTTATTAAATCTTTTACCCGAAGGTTTTAAAGGTCTTGCCTTTGCAGCGCTTACCGCTGCAGTTGTTGCATCTCTTGCGGGTAAGGCAAACAGTATCTCTACTATTTTTACACTTGATATTTTTAAAAAAAGATTGCATCCTGATGCCAGCGAAAAAAGAATGGTGGTTGTAGGAAAAATAACGGTAGTAGTTGCAATGTTATTGGGAGTGATAATTGCACCGCTGTTAGGCATTGATAAAAAAGGCGGCTTTCAATACATTCAGGAATATACAGGCTTCGTATCTCCCGGAATTTTTGCAATGTTCATCTTAGGCTTCTTCTGGAAAAGAGCAACATCCAATGCAGCGCTGTTCGCCACTATCGGTGGATTTTTATTTTCATTGTTATTGAAATTTCTTCCAAATATTATGAACCTTTCTTTCCTGGCACCTTTTGGATTTTCAAAAGACAATGGCGCAGGAGTTTATGAAATACCTTTCTTAGACAGGATGGGAATTGTTTTCGGTATTTGTATTATCGGCATGGTACTTATTAGTACTTACGATAACCGACATGGTGTTAAACCTCACGGACTTGAAGTTGATAAAAAAATGTTCAGGCTCACACCGGGTTTTGCTGTGGGCGCACTAATTGTGTGCGGAATATTGGCAGCACTGTATTCTGTATACTGGTAAAAAATTTATTGATGATCAGATATTATTTGTCGCTTGCATTTTTGCTAAGCATTGGCGTAACGTATGCCCAACAACCTGTTTATAAAAACAAAAATCTTTCTCCCGAGGCAAGAGCAAAAGATCTTTTAGCAAGAATGACATTGGATGAAAAAGCAATGCAGACGCAGTGTTTGTGGATACAAAAATCGCAGATACTAAACAGCAATGGAGATTTTGATGAAGCGAAAGCAGCGAAAAATGTAAAGAATGGTTTAGGAGAATTAGCAAGATTGAATGAAGAAGCAGGGCCAAACAGTTATGGTTATCATCCTAAGCAGGCCGCACAACTCTATAATAAAATTCAACATTTTTTTATAGAGAAAACAAGATTGGGAATTCCGGTGATGGTGCATGAAGAAAGTTTGCATGGGCAGCAAACGCAGGATGCAACAAACTTTCCTATCCCCATTGGTTTGGCAAGCACATGGAATGAAAACCTGATGACAGAAATTTTTACAAATGTTGCTGAAGAAGTAAGAGCAAGAGGAGGGCAACAGGTGTTGGCGCCGGTTGTAGATATTGTTCGTGATCCACGCTGGGGAAGAACAGAAGAGACAATGGGCGAAGATCCATTTCTAATTTCACGGCTGGCAATTGCACAGATAAAAGCATACCAGGGAAATTCTGTGTATCTCGGCAAAAGCAATGTGGCAGCCACTTTAAAGCATTTCGGAATTCACGGGCAAAGCGAAGGAGGCATAAATGTTTCTCCCAGTAATATTGATGAACGCACTGCAAGAGAAGTTTTTTTTAAACCATTTCAGGCTTGCGTAAAAGAAGCAAAGGTGATGAATGTAATGGCAACCTATAACGAATTGTGGGGGTTGCCTGCACACATAAATAAATATTTACTCACAGATATTTTAAGAAAAGAATGGGGCTTTAACGGCTTGATCGTTTCTGATTATTTTGCGATAAGAGATGTAAGTGATCTGCATAAAATAACCCCTTCGTATGATTCTGCAGGGCTGCTTGCTTTTAAAGCAGGTATCAATATTGAAACACCGGACCCCGATGGATTTAAAAATCTAAAACAATTAGTTGTTGCCGGAAAAATTTCTATGAAAGAATTGGATGAAAGCGTAATGAGAATTCTGGTCACAAAATTTCGTTTGGGTTTGTTTGATGATCCTTATGTTGATCCTGATAAAGCGGAACAAATTGTTGGCAGTAAACAAAAGAGAGATATTGCGTACAAAGCTGCAACGGAGGCAATGGTTTTATTAAAGAACGACAATAATTTTTTACCGCTTGATAAAAATAAAATTAAAACGATTGCATTCATTGGGCCCAATGCTGATAAGTGTTTGCTCGGTGGATACTCAAGTAAACCACGTTTTTGTATCTCGCCTTTGCAGGCTTTAAAAGAAAAATATGGCAACAATATAAAAGTGTTGTATTCCGAAGGTGTTAGAATTACTGATAAAAATAATTGGTTTGCCGATACTATCAATCTTATACATCCTGAAGAAAATAAACAGAGAATTGCAGATGCAATTGAAGTGGCTAAACAGGCTGATGTTGTTGTATTATTTGTTGGCGGAAGTGAAAGCACAAGTCGCGAAGGATGGGCAACAAATCATTTGGGCGATCTGCCAACATTAGAATTATTGAACGGGCAAAATGAATTGATAAAACAAATTGTTGCTCTTGGTAAGCCAACCTGCGCTTTTGTAAACAGTGGGCCACCATTGAGTATTGGCTATTTATGCAACTCAGTTCCTGCGGTAATGCAATGCTGGTATTTGGGTCTGGAAGGCGGTTATGCAATTGTAGATGCATTGTTTGGAAACATTAATCCTAATGGCAAGCTACCCATTTCTTTTCCACGAACTGTAGGAAATATTCCTGCATATTACAATTATAAACCATCCGCACGCAGAGGATATAATTTGGGTTTCGATGTGTCTCCTCTCTTCGCGTTTGGCCATGGATTAAGTTATACAACATTTGCCTATAGCAATTTAAAATTATCTTCTTCAGCGATGAAGGCAAATGGAAATGTTACCATAACTGTTGATGTAAAAAATACAGGAGCAATGAAAGGAGCAGAAGTTGTTCAAATGTATATCCGTGATGATTATTCTTCTGTAACCCGTCCGGTAAAAGAATTGAAAGGGTTTAAAAAAATATGGTTAGACCCCAGTCAATCACAGACTGTAAGCTTTGTTATAACTCCTGAGCTTTTATCTTTTTACGACAAGGATATGAAATGGATAGTTGAACCGGGAGATTTTACAATAATGGTGGGAACTGCCTCTGATAAAACACGGGAAATAAAACTTACTGTAACAAAATAGGCTCCTTTTTTTATTTAAAAAACAAAGTATTCGCAAGATCATATTAGATATTTGCGAAAATAGTAATATCGCGGTAAACGGAATTTGGTTTCTTATTTTTACCTTTCTTTAAATTTACTTTCGATTATATTTCCATGCCCAAAAAAGTTTTTTCCATCAGCGCATATTACAGATCGGTGGCTATTATATGGAAAAGCGATCGAAAACTTTGTTTACTAAATCTTGTTTTGCAATTCTTTGTTGCTATCATCCCATTAGCCAATCTTTATATTCTAAAAGGCTTGGTGGATCTCGTTCTTAAGCAAAACTCAAACCAGTATAACGCGATCGTTAATCAAATTCTGTTATTGCTTTTTGTTCAGTTAATAAGCGCAAGTATAAATCAGATCTACCAGTATCTTCAGAATTTACAACAGCAAAAAGTTACTGATCATATTACGGCTATTGTAATTCAGAAAGCCATTAATGTTCCATATAATCATTACGAAAATCCGGACTATCATGATTCGCTTCATCTTGCGCAATTCCAGGCGTTATATAAATTGCCCATTTTAATTAATGCAATAAATCAACTGATTCAACAAGGGTTAAATATAATCCTGCTATCAGTATTGTTCATTACAATTAAATGGTATTATTTTTTCCTGTTTGTTCTTATTGGGCTTCCACTGGCTTATGTAAAATGGCATTACAGTAATAAAACAAACCTGCTTGCAAAAAAAAATGTGCCATTAGAAAGACAATCCGGTTATCTAAATTTGGTTCTAACAAGTTTGGGATATGCAAAAGAAGTTCGTGTGTTTGATTTTGGTAAAAGTTTTCTTGAAAAATTTAAAAGCATACGACATAAAATTTCAAAAGAAAAAAAAGAAATAAATTATCACAATGCATGGGCGGGTTTTTGGGCACAATTAATTGAGATAGTTTCTATCTGCTACATATATTTTAGAATAGCTGTTCAAACTTTTAGGGGTGTTATAAGCATTGGAAGTTTTGTAATGTACTTCCAGGCTTTTCAACGGTTGCAGACTTCTCTTAAAAGTTTTTTGCAATCTTTAGTTGAGCTTTTTCAATTACGGCTTTTTTTAAATGACCTCTTTCTTTTTCTTGATATACCTGAAGATGAAAATAAAAATGAAACGCCTGTAATGTATAGTGGCAAAGGCATTGAAATAGAAAATGTTTCATTCACTTATCCGGCCTCCGAAAAAGAAGTTCTAAAAAATATCTCATTAAAGTGCAAGCCAGGAAATATCATAGCATTGGTAGGAGAAAATGGCTCAGGTAAATCAACGCTTGTAAAATTATTAACAGGTTTATACGATGTTCAAAAAGGAAGCATCACAATAAATGGAATAAATATTAATAGAATTCCCGATGATGAGTTGAGAGAAAAGATCAGTGTTATCTTCCAGGATTTTAATATGTATGATGCCTCGGTAAAAGAAAACATCGGGCTGGGCGTAACTTTACCTAACGACAATAAAATAGCAGCAAGTGCCGAAGCCACCGGTGCAAATAAATTTGTAGAAAAATTGTCATCAGGATACGAAACTTTGCTGGGCAGGTCATTTAATAAAAGCGAGCAGTTAAGCGGTGGACAATGGCAAAGGCTGGCTTTATCGCGGGCATTTTACAGAGATAGCGAAATAATAATCTTAGATGAGCCTACCAGCCAGATCGATCCAATTGCAGAGTTTGAAATAATTAAAAACTTAATTAAAAATATTGAGAACAAAATAGTGATCTTAATTACCCACCGGCTTTATAATCTGAAAGAAGCAGATTGCATTTACAATATGCACCGGGGAGAAATAGTTGAGGCAGGCACCTTTAACGAATTGATTTTAAAAAATGGTTTGTTTAAAATAATGTATGATAAACAAAGGCTGTAATGCAAATAACTACTATAAAAGATAATTACAATCCCGAAATAGCATTGGCCGTATTATGTTGCAGGCAATATTTGCAAACTGCAGATAATAATTCTATACAATTGTTTATGCAGGAAAATTAAATTGACTGGAAACAATTTTATCAGTTAAGTGCCGCACACAGAATTCGCCCGATTGTTTACAAAGTGCTCGATCCATTTAAAGATTTTATTAAGCCTGAAAACTTACTGGAAATCCGTAATTACTGTATTTACTTTAATGCCTTTGCACTAAATAATAAAAGAGAATTAAACAGGATACTTGATCTGCTAAAGCAAAATAATATTTTAGCAAAAGCCTTTAAGGGCCTTGATTTTGCTGAAAATATTTATGAAAATATAGGTATGCGTGAATTTTTGGATAATGATATAATTATTCTTGATCGGGACATTGAAAAATTAATTTCTGTAATGCTCAATGAAGGTTATCATTCTAAGGATATTGAATTCTATCAAAAATTTCCTAAACAATACATCAGGGATTATAAAGATCTTCTTTTTGAAAAAGGGAATGGAGTTGTAAGAGATTTTGCTTTTGAATTTCATTTTAAAACAAGCCGGTATTTCCAGGGCTATCCGTTTACATTTGAAGAGGTGTTAGGGCAACACTTCATGACTGAGTCAGAAAATTATAATGTGGATCATTACTTAAAATTAATTACGCTAAGTAATGGCTTGATGGATTATTATCCAAACCTGCGTTCCATTTTAGATATTGCTGTCATCCTTAAAAAACAAAACAGACCAGAAATACATGATCCTGTTTTAAATGACTTTATTGAATATGGCAGCATGCTTTCTTTTTCTTTATTCAATTACCCGGAAATTTCTTTTGACCAAACTAAAAAAGAAAAAATAAAATTTTGTGATTACTTGCTTAAAAATATTTTAGGATTGAAAGATGGTAAAAGAATATCTCTTTTAAAGTATATTTATTTCAGGATAAAAAATGTTGATTCCATAAAATATAAGGCAGCTCAATTAAAAAAATATGCATTACTTTTTGTAAGACCTAATTGTGATGATGTAGCCTCTCTAAAACTCCCTTATTACTTCCTGTACTATTTTACCAAGCCATTTAGAATGGTTATAAAAATATTGCAGGGAAGATTTTCATGATCCGGAAAATGGTAAGCAGCAAATGCTTTAAACATTTATTTCCTGCTTAAAGAATCTGTTTTTATTTCAGGTAAAGCAAGCGGCATGGCGTCTCCCTTGTGGCATGTGTAACATGTAACGGCTTGTAATATCTGTGCATTTTTATCACTTTCTTCAGGTGGAAAATATTTTTCGTTAATCCCTTTTTCCATCAGCATCATTTTACGGGCAATTTGCTTTTCTGGTTTTGCATCACTCGCCATATCCCATGATTTCAGTTCCTCGTTACGTACATGGCAAAAGCTACATTTTACACCAAGTGATTTGGAATAGTGATGCATAACACTATCCAAAGCTTGTTTGGAAATATCCTGGGGTAATATCTTTAAATTTTTATATCCCTGAGGCGCTTTGGTAAACGAAACAGACAGTACGATAAAACATATAAATGCTACAACAACTAAAAACGTTTTCTTCATGAATAAAAAATTAGGGGATAAAAATATGTTTTTTCTTTTAGTTGTATGAGAACGAAATGCTAAAAAAGATTTTTATAAATAATTCCGTTCTTCATTACCAGTTTTACATTTCTGATATCGTGAATATTTTTAGAGGGATCTCCCTGCACAACTAAAATATCTGCCAATAATCCTTCACTTATTCTCCCTGATGTTTTATTAATTTTAAATACATCGGCGTTTACAGAAGTTGCTGACCGAAGTACATCAACAGGCTGCATGCCATACTCCACCATCATTTCCATCTCACGGGCATTATCACCATGAGCAAAAACACCAACATCTCCACCCATACAAATAGTTACTCCTGATTGCAAAGCATAAGCAAAACTTTTTCGTTTAGCTTTCATCGTCTCCGGTTCAGGCATACCTTTTTTCCAGCCACGGTATTGTGCAATGGCATCTCCGGCAGCAAGGGTAGGGCATAAGGCAACATTTTTTTCTTTCATTAATTTAAAAATTTCAGGCGTGCCGTCATCACCATGTTCAATTGTTGTAATGCCTGCCATTATAGCTCTTCTCATTCCTTCAATCGTTGTTGCATGCGCTACAACAATCCTTCCGGATGAAGAGGCAACCTCAACTACTTTTTTTAATTCGTCTATTGTAAAAGTAGCAGCAGCTTCATGATTTACTCCCCACCTGTAATCAGCATATATTTTTATTACATCTGCACCTTTGCCAATTTGCGTACGTACTTCTTTTATTAATGCATCCATGCCATCTGCTTCTGCAGCGCCTTTTGGTGCATCAATATCATAACTTAATTCTTTTGGACCGTAACTGCCTGTGGCAACAATAGCTCTTGTTGCAACCAGCATTCGCGGGCCCGGAATAATTCCTTTTTCTATTGCCTGTTTTAATCCTACATCATCATATCCGGCACCCTCAGTTCCCAGGTCTCTTACTGTTGTAAAGCCCGCCAGTAAAGTATTTTTGGCATGATTGGTTGCCCTTGCAACCCGCTCTGCTCTTGATTCTTTCAGCACCTGGTCGTTCCATGGTGTTTCATTGTAAGGATGTAAAAATAAATGGCTGTGCCCTTCTATCAAGCCGGGTAATAAAGTACAGCCTTTCATTTCAATGACCTTTGTTTTTGCATCAGCATCATTAATGATTCCAACCTTTACTATTAAATTATTTTTGATCAATACCTGCCATTCTTCATGCATTTTTTCTCCATCAAAAACACGATCGGGTTTTAATAAAATAGTGCTGTCATTTATTTGAGAAAATGATAATTGAGAAATAAGTAACAGAAAAAGAAATGAGGCTTTATTACAAAACATACATCTCAAACTTAGTTAAATAATTTTGTATGATAATTTTTACGGCGGAGAACAATTGAGTTATACTGAGAATAATTTATCTCTGCGCAAAACTCTATTAACTTATTTTCTCTGCGGTAAAAATTAATGGCAGGAAAATTGATTTCTACAATTGAAATTAAATCTTCATGAGAAATATATTTTTCTTTATCGTTTTTGGAGTTGCGATTATTTCTTGCCATACCTCCAAAGTATCATCAGTTAAAAACGTAGTTGAAAAAGAAAATCCCAGAGCACTGAATGGTTCCTGGAAATTACAAATGCTTTTTGCATCTGATAATAACTGGACAAATGCTCCGCATATAAACATTAATTTAAAAGATAAAACTTTTTCAGGCAATGGAGCTTGTAATGCCCTAAGCGGAAAATTTATTATAAACGAAAGTTACTTTGCCTTTGACAAAAATATCATCTCAACAAAAATGGCTTGCGCAGATCCGAAAGCTAATCAATATGAGAAATCTTTTCTGTCAGTTCTTTTAAAGATAAACAGATACACTCTTAATAAAGATGAGTTGGAACTGGGGCAAGGAGAAATTGTGCTAATGAAATTTACAAGAAGCTATTAGCTCATGCTACCAAAACCTGTTGCATTATTTCCTGCATATCAATACCGGAATGACTTTCGTCATAAACACACTCGCCATTTTTTATCAGGAGTATTTGAGGAGACGCATGGAAAACATTAAAATCTTCAGCAATTTTATTGGAGATAGGCCTGTATTTTATTAGATCCAGAAAGTGAAAATCTATTTCACCTGGCTGGGTACTTCTTTCCAGTCTGTCCTTGGCAACGCTGCTTATTGAACAACGGGTACTGTGTTTAAAAATAACCTGCGGTTTTGTGTTTGAGTTTACTTTTATTTGATGAAGTTCTTCTTCACTGGTTAGGTTGATCCAATTCATTAATGTAAGAGTGTTTAGTGTATAATGCCTTCAGTCATCGGGCATCCTGTGCGGCTTCTTCTGCTGCTGGTGCATGATGATAAAGTTCCAATAACAAAAGATACAATTAGGACAGCAAAGATTAATTTTTTCATAGTTTTTTATTTAGTTGAACTATTTTGCATCTTCATTGATACAAAGTTAAAACATCCCATTCATGAGAATAAACTTTTAAACGCATAATTACATCAATCTATTGTTAAAACGTATAAGAAACTTTAAAATCCTTTAAAATTCCCAATTCATGCATGTTCATTTTATAGCGATAGGAGGAAGCGTGATGCATCAACTGGCACTTGCTCTTAAAAAGAAAGGTTATGTAGTTACGGGTAGCGACGATGAAATATTTGAGCCCGCAAGATCTAATTTAAGTAACGAAAATATTTTACCTGAAAAGATCGGATGGTTTGCTGAAAAAATTAATGAGGATATTGATGCGGTCATCTTAGGTATGCATGCTAAAGATGATAATCCTGAAATACAAAAGGCAAAAGAGTTGGGCTTAAAAATTTATTCTTTCCCTGAATATATCTACCAGGAAAGCAAAAAGAAAACCAGGGTAGCTGTTGGCGGCAGCCATGGCAAAACAAGCACCACAGCCATGATAATGCACGTGCTTAAAAATGCCGGAAAAGATTTTGATTACCTGGTAGGAGCAAGGCTGCAGGGTTTTGATCAAAGTGTAAATATTACTGATGCGCCGATCATTATTTGTGAGGCTGATGAATATCCGGCAAGCGCTATAGAAAAGCGTCCTAAATTTCATTTCCTTTTCCCTCATATTGCAGTTATCACGGGCATTGCATGGGATCATATAAATGTATTTCCAACGTTTGATTTTTATTTAGAGCAATTCAAAATATTTATTGATAAGATAGAAATAAATGGCGTTTTGATCTATAATGAATCAGATGAGATCTTAAAAAAGCTGGTTACTGAAAATAAACGAACTGATATAAGGTATGAGCCTTATAGATTGCCAACTTATTTTATTGAAGATGGAAAAACAGAAGTAATTATTGAAGGCGAAAAGTCGGCACCACTAAAAGTTTTTGGCAATCACAATCTTTTAAATTTGTATGCGGCTTTTTTGGTGTGCAAAGAATTAGGTGTAAGTGCAGCAATTTTTGTAAAGGCGATCACCGATTTTGCAGGCGCTTCAAAAAGATTGGAACTGTTGGCTGAAAATAATGATTACAATATTTATCGCGATTTTGCCCACGCTCCAAGTAAAGTTAAAGCTACCATTGATGCAGTTAAGCAACAATTTCCTAACAGAAAATTAATTGCTGTTTTAGAATTACATACCTATAGCAGCCTGAATGAAAATTTTATGAAAGAATATGAAGGAGCAATGGATGCTGCTGATGAAGCAGTAGTTTTTTATAGCAGCCATGCACTGGAATTAAAACGGATGCCCGAACTTTCAAAGGAAAAAGTAAAAGAAGGTTTTGCAAAAGATAATTTAGCCGTTATAAATAAAAAAGAAGAGCTTGAACAATTCCTTCAAAATCAAAATTATTCTAACGCTAATTTACTTTTAATGAGCAGCGGAAATTATGATGGATTGGATATTCTTAAACTGGTCAATCGTCAATAAGTCAATGGTCAATAAGTCAACTTTTAATGACCAATGACTATTGACTTAGTGACATAAAAAATCAAACAAAATAAATTATGCCTTTACAACTAACACGTCCTTTAGCCTTCATCGATCTTGAAACAACCGGTGTAAATCTTTCCAGCGACAGGATCATTGAGATCGCTATTGTAAAAATTTTTCCTGATGGAGCAAAGCAGGTAAAACGTAAAATAGTAAATCCACAGATACCAATTCCACAGGGCGCTTCGGATGTGCATGGCTTTACAGATGATATGGTAAAAGATGCTCCTGCATTTAAGGAAGTTGCCAATGAGATAAAGCAGTTTATTGATAATGCTGATCTCTCGGGATATAATTCAAACCGGTTTGATATACCACTTTTAATGGAAGAATTTCTGAGATCCGGAATTGAGTTTGATATGAGCAACAGGAGAATGGTGGATGTGCAACATGTTTTTCATATGATGGAAAGAAGGACACTGGCCGCGGCTTATCAGTTTTATTGCAATAAAGAATTATGTGATGCCCATAGCGCCGAGGCGGATGCTATGGCAACGTGGGAAGTATTAGAAGCACAAACAGTACGCTATCAAAACCTGGGCAATACTTTAGATTCCATCCTGAAATTTACCGGTGAGGAAAAATTTGTTGACTTTGCCCGCAGAATGATAATGGATAATGACGTAGAAGTATTTAATTTTGGAAAACATAAAGGACGGCCGGTAGCTGACGTTTTAAAAACCGAGCCTCAATATTATGACTGGATGATGAAAGGAGATTTTCCATTGCATACCAAGAAGAAACTCACCGAAATACTTAACCGCACCCTGTTAAAAAAACTACTATAATTTTGTTTAATATTTTTGGTTAATCTCATCTAATAATAGTTTTGTAAATTTATATAATTACACTTTTTTGGAAAAACTTCTCATCATACCAACCTATAATGAAAAAGAAAATATTGCCAATATTTTACAGGCAGTGTTTAATTTGAAACAGGATTTTCATGTGCTTATAATTGATGATGGATCACCTGATGGAACTGCCGGCATTGTAAAATCTTTATTTGCAAAATATCCCGGACAATTATTTTTAGAAGAAAGAATTGGCAAGCTTGGGTTGGGTACGGCATACATTCATGGCTTTAATTGGGCATTGAATAAAGGTTACCATTTTGTATTTGAAATGGATGCAGATTTTTCCCATAACCCCAATGACCTTGATAAACTTTACCAGGCTTGTAAAACAGGTGGCGCCGATGTTTCTATTGGATCAAGATATGTAAAAAACGGAAGGATCGAAAACTGGCCATGGACAAGAGTTAGTTTGTCAAAAGGCGGTGCGCTGTACACAAGATTGATTACATGGATACCGGTAAAAGATCCGACGGCAGGCTTTGTTTGTTATAAAAGAGAAGTGCTTGGATCAATTAACCTTGATGAAATAACATTTGTTGGATATGCCTTCCAGATAGAAATGAAGTTTGCTGCATGGAAGCTTGGCTTTAAAATAAAAGAAGTGCCCATCACTTTTGTAGACAGGCAATTTGGTGCATCAAAAATGAATAAGGGTATTGTGAAAGAAGGTATTATAGGTGTGCTCAAATTAAAGTGGATGAGCATGTTTAAAAATTATCGTAACCGTGTAAAAAATGTTCCGGAAAATTCTTCTTCATTTCAAAATAAAATTATTGTCTGAACCATGATTTGGGTAGATTATCGGGATTAAATTGATTAAATGGTATGTGTTTTAAAGTATATTTTATTTTTCTTATTAATCTTTTTAATCTCCCCAAATCTTGGTTCAGATAATCTCCTCCAAAAATCCCAGTTCATTTTTTAAACCCCGGATGAAATCTTTGTAATGTATCCCGTAAATATTCCCTGTCAAGGTGTGTGTAGATTTCTGTTGTGGTAATACTTTCGTGCCCTAGCATTTCCTGCACAGCACGAAGGTCTGCACCACCTTCTACCAAATGCGTGGCAAAGGAATGGCGAAATGTATGCGGTGAAATATTTTTAGTTATGCCTGCCTGTTTTGCAAGGTCTTTAATTATCATAAAGATCATCACCCTCGAAAGTTTTCTTCCTCTCCTGTTTAAAAATACTATGTCTTCGTTACCCGGTTTTACAGGAGTATGAACACGGACATTATTTTTATAGATCTCGACATGCTTTATTGCGCTGCTGCCAACCGGCACTAATCTTTCTTTATCACCTTTGCCGATCACTCTTACAAATCCAACATCAAAATACAAACAGGATATTTTTAAGTTAACCAGCTCAGTAACCCGTAACCCACAACTGTACAGGGTTTCAATAACTGCTTTATTTCTTACGCCTTCAGGAGTGCTTAAGTCTATGGCAGCAATGATGCTTTCAATTTCATCAAAACTCAATACATCAGGCAAGCTTCTTTTTAATTTTGGCGCTTCCAGTAAAGCCGTTGGATCTTTGGTTGCTATCTGTTCCTGCAGGCAATATTTATAAAAGTTTTTTATACCGGAAATAATTCTCGACTGGCTTGCAGGTGTCATTCCTAATTCGCTGATCCACTTTACAAATGTTTCCAGATCGCTTAATACAATTTGTTGTGGAGATTTTTCTGCATTGATCAATAATAGGTATTGTGTTAGCTTTTCAAGATCCTGCATATAAGCCTGAACTGTATTGTCTGATAAAGATTTCTCCAGTTGTAAATAAGCTTTGAACCCTTTTTTATATCCTTCCCACATATTTAAATATTGATTTTAAATTATCAGCATTCATCACAATTTATGTTCTAATTTAGCGCCTGCCAAATTCGTTAATCATATTCAATATCGGCTAATCTAATTATTATAATGCAGGTTATCAATCTTCGGAATCACAGAAAAAAATATCTTCAGAATAAAAGAGCGTTAAGATATTTTCTGACCAAAACAGAAAATAATCCACCAAAAAATCTTGATGCTTTGGCAGTGGAAATTGACAAAGAAGTTTGGAAAGAAACTGATTGCCTAAGTTGTGCAAATTGTTGTAAAACGATGAGCCCTACTTATACTTTTCAGGATATAAAAAGAATTGCAGCTCACCTTAACATGCGCATAAAAGATTTTAAAGCCAAGTGGCTTTATCTGGATAAAAAAGAAAATGACTGGATGAATGTTTCCCGCCCATGCCAGTTCCTTGATAAGAAAACAAACATGTGTTCAATCTATGAAGTGCGGCCGGCGGATTGTGCAGGCTTTCCTCATCTTAATAAATTACCGGTTACTGATTATATGTACATCCATCACCAGAATATTGAATACTGTCCTGCCACTTACAAGTTCGTTGAAAAATTAAAAGAGAGAATGTTACTGTCAAACGTGATGATAAAGAAAATTGAGATTAGTGTTGAGAAATAATGCTAACCTGCTAAACTTTTGGAGAGTTTTCAAACTCTCCAAAAGTTGTATTAAATAGATACATCTTCAATTAAAAAATACTCCGCTTGTTTATTTTTTTCTAACGTGATAGAAAGAATATCGAACTGAATTAATTTCCAATCAGGATAGAGCAATAAAAATTCTTCAGCGGCTCCCATTAAATTTTTTATTTTTTTTTTGCTTACATCATCTTCAGGATGGCCAAAGGTTGTAGTGCGCCGTGTTTTAACTTCAATAAAATGTAGTGTCGAATTTTTTGTGGCGATGATATCTGTTTCCCAATGCAGGTGCCGCCAGTTACGATGTAGAATAGTATAGCCTTTATCCAGCAGGTATTTTGCTGCCATTTCTTCTCCAAGGTTGCCGGTTAAATTATGATGAGCCATGTAAATGCAAATTAAGAATTTGCATTTGACTTGTCCTGAAATAGGTTTACACTGTAAATTGTTGGTGCATTTTGTAACAATATTTATTTTATACATTTGTGTACGTAAACGTAATTTAATCTAAAGAATTCCTCGGAGCTTGCTCCGGGGTTTACAAGAATGTTGCTGCGATAGAGCAGCTCCATTTGATACCTCGGCAGCTTACTGTGGGGTAGTTTCTTTACAAATAAATTTTGGCATCTTTAATATGATAATTTATAACCATTAGCATTGCTTATAATTTGTAATCAATACTAACTAATTAAGGAATAAATAATAACGAGAATTATATGAAAAACAATTGTAAAATAAAGAACATGTTAAGTGTGCTATTATGCATGATGCTGTTCGGCGAAATCAGGGCGCAACAGTCTGCGCGGTCTGCCAATGTTTCTCCTTCCTCTAAAAAAATTGCGACACTCGATCAGGTGTTAGCTGCTAAACAAGATTTATGGGGCCTTGCTGCAATGCAACAACCCAATGGCGCCAGTTACGAATTCTTCGCTAACATACTGCCACCGTTACGTTACGTGAACGCAAAATTTCACTATTACCCAATTGTACTCTCTGCGCCAGGCAGCCTGAAAAAGGCATGGCTGATTTCCAATGGCAGTGCTGTTAATGCACGTCCAGAGTTGCAAACATGGCGAAACGTTGGTACGCCAGCCCTGTTCTTTGTTGGCAAAGAACAGGCTCCTTTCGGTGAAAATATTAGCGCTCTCAATGGTCCGCATTACGAGCGGGGTTATTTGCCTCTAGTTCAACTATCTTATCGCTCAGGCGGGGTAACATATAGCGAGGAAACTTTTGCCAGTGTTGATTTGGCCGATCATGCACTTTTATTTACGCGTTTCAACCTGAAAGAAGGAAACAGTGGGGACATCACCACTCGGCTCGTATCAAAGACTCCGTTGCATGCCATAGGAAATACAATTTACGATGCCCAAGACCAGGTGATCCTTTCATTTGATATGTCTTGGCAATGGAACGCCGAACAAAAAACGTTAACAGCAAAGCTTTCCAAAGGAGACAAGGCAACGCTGGCAATTGCCACGGTACCATTGCCCGCGTTTGCAAATGTTATGAGCGCTTCCGATTACGATGTCCAAAAGAAAAAGTGTATTGCCAAATGGGAAAGTATACTTGCAGGCGCAATGCATGTAGAGGTACCTGAACCTATTGTTAATGCCGCATGGAAATCAACAATTGTGGGCAGTTTTCAATTACTGCAAGGCAACAATATGAATTACAGTGCAAACAATCAATATGAAGTTATGTATGAAGCCGAATCTGGAGATGCGGTTCGTTCACTGCTGCTTTGGGGGCTGAAGAATGACAGCCGAAAAATGATTCCCCCACTCCTTGATTATGGAATTAACCCCAGCTTGAAATTTCATGATGCTGCCTTTAAGTTGCAACTCCTGGCTCATTACTATTGGCTCACCCACGATACTGCATTTATACGGGAACAAAGACAGCGTTGGTCTGCTTGTGTAGAAATTCTGACTAATAAACGCGACCAGACTACCGGTTTACTACCTCGGGAGGCTTATTGCGGAGATGAGGCTGACAAAGTACTTTCTTTAAACTCTAATTCCAACGCCTGGTGCGGCTTACGCGATATAGCAGCAGTACTGAAACAAATAGGTGAGTATGAAGAAGCTGTGCGTATTAATAAAATTGCAGAAATATTAAAACAAGCTATTATAATAGCAGTAGACAAAAGCGAGCGGAAAGATGTGCAACCATCATTTATACCTATTGCTTTGTTTTACAAAGAAAACCCTTATGATACGCTTACTTCTACTCGCCGCGGCAGCTACTGGGACCTGATGATTCCTTATGTGATAGGATCAAAACTCTTCAGCAATACTGAACGCGAAACCTCGATGCTCCGTTACCTGGAGGAACATGGCGGGATATGCATGGGGATGATTCGATTTCATCAACATTCTCATGTGTTCGCGAATGAGGAAGGCATCGATGACATTTATGGGCTTCGCTATGTAGATGCGCTGCTACGCCGCGATGAGCCTGAGCGGGCCATTGTAAGTTTTTACGGCAAGTTAGCACAAGGCATGACCCGTGATACCTACCTTAATGCAGAAGGAACCGGCTTGCGCCCACTGGATGAATTCGGACG
>DATCOF010000191.1:0-34050 GCA_036564845.1 Chitinophagaceae bacterium
TTATCACATGTACTTAACTTATGTTTCCGGAATTTTTAATGATTGGAATCATCCAAGAAATATTATTCATCTTACCAGTGATGATCTCATCAACTGGAAATATGAATCAACATTGCAACTCGCAAATGATAAAGTGATCGACCCATGTGTAACTCAATTGCCCGACAGAAGCTGGCGTATGTGGTACAATAATGAAAAAGATGGCAAGTCAATTTATTATGCCGACAGCAAAGATCTATACAACTGGACTGATAAGGGAAAAGCAATACAGGCAAGGGGTGAAGGGCCAAAAGTTTTTAAATGGAAGAAAACTTATTGGATGATAATTGATGCATGGAAAGGCATGGAAGTTTACCAGTCGGATGACCTGCTGACATGGAAGAAACAAGCTACAAGAATTTTGGAAGAACCCGGCAAAGGCAAAGATGACCAGGCTATTGGCGGGCATTGTGATGTTGTGGTAAATAATGGTCATGCTTATATTTTTTATTTTACTCACCCTGGCAGATCAAAAGCAAATCCTGCGCCATCAAATTCTGTTGAAGCTAAACGAAGTGTGATACAGTTGGAAGAATTAAAATATAACAATGGAATAATAACTGTTGATCGTGATGAGCCTATTCATATAAAACTGAAAAAGTAAATAAAGTATGTATGGTATATAATGTCTTTAGAAATTTTATTCAAAAGCCAATTGTTTTCAATGCTGTTTGTTTACAATTATTTTTATTTTTTGCGAACACGAATAATATACTTGCTCAAAGCTCAGTTCAAAAAAATAATTTGTTGTTTGATACAACGATATATTCAGGCAATCCTATTATCAAAAATAAATTTACCGCTGATCCTGCAGCAATGGTTTACAACAATACAGTGTATTTGTACACCGGCCATGATGAAGCGCCTGATAAGCAGGCCCGTTATGTAATGCACGACTGGACATGTTTCTCGTCCACAGATCTTATTCATTGGGCAGAACATCCAATACCGTTAAGTGTAAAAGATTTTTCCTGGGCACAGGATGATGCATGGGCTTCGCAGGTGATTGAACGCAACAAAAAATTCTATTGGTATGTTGCTATCAGTCATAAAACAATTCATGGTAAAGCGATAGGTGTTGCCGTTTCTGATAGCCCGACCGGCCCTTTTAAAGATGCGCTGGGAAAGGCTCTTATCACAAATGATATGACGCTGGAAACAAAAATCAGTTGGGATGATATCGATCCTACAGTTTTTATTGATGATGATAAACAGGCTTATCTTTTCTGGGGAAATACATTTTTACATTATGTAAAACTCAAAGAAAATATGATAGAGATGGATGGAGAATTTAAAACTATTAGCTTGCCACATTTTACAGAAGCGCCATGGATACATAAACACAACGGATGGTATTATTTATCGTATGCTTATGAGTTTCCTGAAAAGATTGCTTATGCAATGAGTAAAAATATAAATGGGCCATGGGAATTTAAAGGGATCATTAACGAGCTTGCAGGGAACAGCAACACTAATCACCAGGCCATCATTGATTACAAAGGCAAGTCATATTTTATCTATCACAATGGCGCTCTGGCTGCAGATGCAGGCGGCTTCCATCGTTCGGTGTGTATTGATGATCTGTATTATAACAAAGACGGAACAATAAAAAGAGTTGTGATGACAACAGAAGGAGTGAAGGCAGTAAAATAAAAAATTTATGATTTTACAATTTCGAATCCCGCAAAGATTTTTTTTAGCAATTAGTTTTTTCATTTTATTCAATCAAATATCCGTTGCACAAACGAGTGATACAACATGGTGGCATAATAAAGTCCGCAACATTCATTACCTGCCGCACGGCAATGATTTTGTTTTAGCAAATGGGAAAATGCGTTTCAACCGTGCATTATATGGAACCAATACAGCCTTTCGTGTTGAGGCCGGCGACCTTCCTGAATTTGCAATGTACATGCCCGGCATGGGTGGCAATTTTAAATTTGGATTGATTGCCGGAGATAAAAGTAAATGGATCACAAACGCAAAAAATATCAAAGCAATTTATCGCCCTGGAAGTATGTTGTACGAGATCAGGGATTCTTTGTTAGGCAAAGGCGTTATGAAAATAACCATCCTTGCTTTGGCTGATTCGGAAGGGATGATCATTAAAACTGAGTTTACTAATGTGCCTTCAAACATAGAACTGTTGTGGGTTTATGGCGGAGCGTCAGGTAAAAAATTTAGTCGTGATGGCGATGTTGGCGCTGATCCGGAATCATCTTTTTATCTGCAACCAAATTATTGTAAAGACAATATTTATACCATCACCAACAATTCATTCAGCTTGTTGTATGGATCTGGAAAAGTTTTATCAGAAGAAGACCGATATGGAAATAAACCCGCAGGCAATGATGTAAAGACGCCGGTATTGGAAGAAAATAATTCTCAAAAACAATTGCTTGGAATCGTTCCTCCATCATCATCACTTCATGAAGTTGATGCAATGAAACAAAATGATCCTTTGGAATTATTTCAATCGAAAGGTTCAGCAACTCCGGCAATTTCAGGCAACATAAAAATATCAAACGGTGAATATTATTTTCTAATTCAAAATTCCGAATTTAAAAAAGTAAATATCGTTTACGAGGATCTTAAAAATATTTTTAATAATGCAGAGGCTGCAAGAAAAAAAATAGCAGAAAGAATTGTTGTCAATACGCCCGATCCTTTCATCAACACATTAGGCGGTGCATTAGGTATGGCTGCTGATGCTATTTGGGAAGAGCCAACTTACATGCATGGTGCGGTCGCGTGGCGTATGCGTTTGCCTGCGTGGCGTGGCCCTTATGCTGCCGATCCTTTGGGCTGGCACGACAGGGCAAGAATGCATTTTTCTTCTTATGCAAATTCGCAGGTAACCACTCCGGAAAGCGGTCCTGTAGTGGCTGACACGGCATTGCATCTTTCACGGCAAATGGAAAAAATGGGCACTTCTGTTTTTAGTAGCGGATATATAAGCCGTAGCCCCAACAATAATAAAGTGCCTCATCATTATGATATGAACCTTGTTTACATAGATGAGTTGCTTGAACATTTTAACTGGACCGGCGATATTGAATATGTAAAAAAAATGTGGCCGGTTTTGCAACGTCACCTTGCGTGGGAGAAAAGAAATTTTGATGCAGATGGTGATGGATTGTATGATGCATACGCAGCGATATGGGCAAGTGATGCATTACAATACAGTGGCGGTGGTGTTACACATTCTTCGGCTTATAACTACCGTGCAAATAAAATGGCAGCTCAAATTGCAAAGATGATCGGTGAAGATGCGATGCCTTATCAAATGGAAGCAGATAAAATTCTTAATGCAATGAACAGTATTTTGTGGATGCCGAAAGAAGGGCATTATGCAGAATATAAAGATTTGCTTGGTAATAAATTGTTACATACCTCTGCCGCATTATGGACGATATATCATGCAATAGATGAAAAGGCTGCAGATCCTTTTCAGGCTTATCAATCATTAAAATATATTGATAACAACATTCCACATATTCCTGTAAAAGCAAACGGACTTGATAAAAAAGATCTCTATGTTTTATCAACAACAAACTGGGAACCGTATGAATGGAGTTTGAACAATGTAGTGCTTGCGGAAAGCCAGCATACAGCGCTTGCAAACTGGCAAGGGCAGCGGCCTGAAGAAGCTTATAAAATTTGGGAGAGTTCATTAATTGAAAGCATGTACATCGGTGCAAGCCCGGGAGGATTTCAGCAACTAACTTTTTATGATGCGATCCGTGGCGAACTTTACAGGGATTTTGCAGATGGCATTGGTATTTCTGCAAGAGCATTGGTGGAAGGGTTGTTTGGAATTAGTCCTGATGCATTAAATAATAAATTGACGATACAACCGGGATGGCCGCTGCAATGGGATCATGCATCGCTAACAATTCCTGATATAACAATTGATTTTAAAAGAAGTGCAGGAAGTGATGTGTATACGATCGTTCCGTCATTTCAAAAAGAAATGAATTTAAAACTTTTGCTGAGAACAAAAAGTGCAGGAATAAAAAGCATAATGGTTAATGATAAAATTGTTTCATGGAAAAATGTTGATGATGCAATTGGTGATCCTGTGATTGAAATTAATTCTGCTTATCAAAAGAAATATGAAATAAAAATTGTTTGGGAAGAGAAACAACATGATAAGGTTGAGATGAAAAAATTTTATTTAAAAGCAAATGAATTTTCTATTCAATTTTCAAATGCTGTTGTTCAGAAAATATTTGATCCGCAAAATATTTTAATGAATTCTGAAATAATAAATAATAGTTTGCAAGGATTTATTCTTTCTGATACAGGTGCTCACACTGTATTTGTTAAGTTAAAACAAAATGGGTTCGTCTGGTGGAAACCTTTAGATATTTTAGCGAAAAATAAAATTGAAATAATTTCAGAACAACCTCTGCAAAATAATGAGATTAGATTTAGTATAAAAAATAATGGAACAGATGATGAAGATTGTGTTATTAGAATTAATTCCGGGAATGATACTTTTATTAATAGAATGTCTGTGCGTGCACTATCTAATTCAAATGTCATTTCAGTGCCTGCAGAAAATTTATATCCAGGAACGAATAAAGTAAATTTCTCATGGGGAGAATTGCCGCATGGTTTCAGATATGTTGCGCAGTCCTCTTATCAAAATATCATCAACTGGAATGTTTCTTCAAAAAATTTGAAGCTTGAAGAAATCGATCTTACTAAATTCTTCAATGATAAAGTCACGCAAATTTTTAAAAACCAATATCTCTCTCCACGACCAAATGTTCCAACATTACAATTGCCAACACAAGGCATTGGTGAATGGACACATCCATTAATCACAGCAAACATTGATGACATAGGTTTAAGAAAACTGGCTGGAGAAAAAAATGAAATTACTTTGCCTCAAGGCATATCATTTCAAACACCATCTGATATTTCCAAATCAAATATCATCTTCACTTCGCAATGGGATAATTATCCTAAGCAAGTCGTGATACCCTTATCCGGCAAGGCTTCGCACGTTTACCTGTTAATGGCAGGGGCTACCAATCCTATGCAAAGCAGGATAACAAACGGTGTTGTATTTATTAATTACACTGACGGAACAAGTGATTCATTGCTATTAAAAAATCCTGAAACATGGTGGCCTATCGAACAGGATTATTTGGAAGACGGATATGCTTTTCATAACAGCGCTGCAAAGCCAATTCGCATACATTTAAAAACAGGAGAGATAACTTCAACACTTGATAACAGCATTAACAAATACAATGGAAAAATGATCGATGGTGGGGCAGCAACTGTTTTGGATATGATGTTGGATGGCAACAAAAATCTAAAAGATATTACCTTACATACACGAGCTAATGATGTAGTGATAGGCTTAATGAGCGTTAGTTTGGTAAGATTATGATTTTTACGTGTAGTGAATTAAGAAATAAATAGCGGTAAATTAGTTTTATAACAAGTTAACCATTGGTATGCAGATGCAGTGAGTGACACAACGATGATGAGGTAAGAACTAAAGCTGGTAACAAAAAATAAAAGAAAATGAAAGTAAATTTTTATAAAAAAGTTATTCTATTTTTCTGTGGAATGATGTTTGGGCTGAAAGCCTTACCGCAGCAAAATAAAAATGATGTTTATATGTTTTGCTATTTTAAAAATCAAAGTAAAGATGGATTGCACCTTGCGTACAGCAATGATGGTTATAAATGGAGAGCGCTAAATAATGACAGCAGTTTTTTGAAACCCGCGGCCGGCATGGATAAGCTGATGAGAGATCCCTGTATTATTAAAGGTTCCGACGGAGTTTTTAGGATGGTGTGGACGGTGAGCTGGAAGGAAAGAAACATTGGCTATGCAAGTTCAACAGACCTTATTCATTGGAGTGAACAAAAAGATATTCCTGTTATGGCAGATGAACCACTGGCACAAAACGCATGGGCTCCTGAAATTATTTATGATGACAGGAAGAAAAATTATATGATCTATTGGGCAACAACCATCAAAGGGAAATTTCCGGCAACAGATACTTTGGGCGATAATGATCACCGCATTTATTATGTAACTACAAAAGATTTTATAACATTTTCAAAAGCAAAACTTTTATACGAGCATGGCTTTAATGTGATTGATGCAACCATACAAAAAGTAGGAAGAAAAAAGTATGTTATGTTTTTAAAAGATGAAACATTAAAACCCCCTCATAAAAATTTGCATACTGCAACAAGCAAACATCTTACAAAAGGATGGAGTAATCCTTCACCTTCCATCACGGGAAATTATTGGGCAGAAGGCCCGACATCAGTGAAGATCGGCGATGAGTGGATTGTATATTTTGATAAATACCGTGATCATAAATATGGAGCCATTGCTTCAAAAGATCTGCAACATTGGAGTGAAGTTTCTGATAAAATAAGTTTGCCACCGGGCATTAGACATGGAACTATTTTCAAGATAACGAGGGAAGAGTTTGAAAAGTTGAAAACTAAATTTGGGAAATAAAAATAAAATATATGTCACGCATCTTTTTATTAAAAAATATTATTTTTTCTTTTTACTTGGCATGTTGTTTATGTCGATTGGAATGTTTGCTCCAGTTATAATAAATATTTGGGTTGGAATTCCTATAGCAATTTTATGTTTTCCTGGTATACGATGGAGCTTTAAAAAAAGTAATCATTATTATTTAATTGATAAAGCTGGTAAGTAATTTTTGTTTTTTAACGCCTGTATTTCTTTCTCAAAAAACTTCTTACTTCAATCCCCTCAACCAATCAACCAATCTATCCGTCCACGTTTCCAAATAACCTTTGCCCAGCGCTAATCCAAAGCCATGGCCACCTACAGGATAAATATGCATTTCAACAGGAACACCATTATCCTTGCAAGTCTGGAAAAACAATAAACTGTTTTCAACAGGAACGGTTTTATCATCCGCTGCATGAACCAAAAAAGTTGATGGCGTTTGTTTGGTAACCTGCAATTCGTTACTGTATAATTTTGCAAGATCATCTGTTGGAGTAAGTCCGATCAAATTATTTTTTGAGCCCACATGCATTATAGTTTTGCTCATTGAGATTACAGGATAAACCAACACCATAAAATCCGGTCGTGAACTAAATTGTTCAATAGAATCTTTTGCAGTTGCGTCGCCATCATCAAAGTGAGTTCCTAAAGTTGATGCAAGATGCCCGCCTGCAGAAAACCCCATTATGCCAACTTTATTTTTATTGATATTCCATTTTGCAGCATTGTAACGAACCATTCTTATTGCTCTCTTCGCATCCATCAACGGCGATAAATTCGGAACAACATTACTCTTACTATTTGGTAAACGATATTTTAAAACGATCGCAGTAATCCCTTTTGCATTCAGCAATTTTGCAACATCAGTTCCTTCCCAACTGTAAGCTAAATTTACATAACCACCACCGGGACAAATTATCACTGCCTGCCCGGTTGCATTTCTTTTTGAAGGCATATAAACGGTGATGTCCGGAGATTGCACATTTCTGATGTGTATCGTTTCAGCGGTATCTCTCTTTTCAATCTCATCCGTTTTTTGAAAGTTGGGAACTTTACCTGCAGACCACAAAGGCAAATTTATTTCCTGCGCACTTGTAGTTAATTGCATAAGAACAAAGCAAAATAAAAAGTAAGTAATTTTCATATGGCAATTTATGAAAGATATTTCTTTTCGTTAATCCTATAATCTAACAAATCCTAATTCACACAATTTTTTCAGGATGCAGCAGGACAGATAACTTTATTATAAACTTACCTTACGCTCTTAAACGATTGCTACAAATGATTACTTCCACCCGTTTTTATTTCACGCTTATCTTTTTAATTTTTTGTTCTTCATCCTTTAGCCAGTCAACAGATTTTAGCTGGACAAAAAAAGTTGGCGCAAGAAAAGTTCCATCTTCTCAAAAAATATTTTGGGTAAATGATTTTGGAAAAGTGAACGACACAACAATTGTTTCTACAAAGGCTATACAATCTGCCATTGACGCATGTTCCGGCAAAGGTGGCGGTATTGTTGCATTCAAGCCCGGTGTTTATGTAATGGGCTCGATCTTTTTAAAAAGTAATGTTCATTTAAAAATTAATAAAGGAGTTTTAATTAAAGGCAGTCAAAGTTTTGATGACTACCCTGAAATTGATACACGCATTGCAGGGATTGAAATGAAATGGCCCGCTGCCCTGATAAATATTATCAATCAAAAAAATGTTGAAGTATCCGGTGATGGAAAAGTAGATGCACGCGGAAAATTTTGCTGGGATAAATATGCGAAGATGAGAAAAGAATATGATGCAAAAGGGCTTCGCTGGATAGTGGATTATGATGCAAAGCGTGTGCGCACATTTCTTGTGCAATCTTCAGAAGATATAACATTGAAAGGATTAATTTTTTCAAACGCAGGTTTTTGGACTGTACAACTTTTGTATTCAAAGTATATAACTGTTGATGGTATTACGATCAGGAATAATGAGAATGGTCATGGACCAAGCACAGATGGAATTGACATTGATTCGTCATCATGGGTGCTTGTTGAGAACAGTGATATCGATTGTAACGATGACGATTTCTGTTTAAAGGCAGGAAGAGATTGGGATGGATTAAGAGTTAACCGTTCAACAGAATATGTTTTGATCCGCAAATGTATTGCACGCAAAGGTGGTGGCTTACTAACATTGGGAAGCGAAACATCTGGAGGTATCCGTCATGTGCTGGCAACGGATCTGCTTGCAATGGGCACCGGCAATGGTTTCCAGATAAAGTCTGCAGCAACACGTGGCGGTGTGATAGAAGACATACATTTTGAAAATGTGGTGATGGATAGTGTTGGCAATGCTTTTTTGTTTACAATGAATTGGAATCCCACTTACAGTTATTCAACGCTGCCTGCCGGATATAATTATGACAGCATTCCTGCTCATTGGAAAACATTGTTGCATAAAGTTGAACCGCCTGAAAAAGGAGTACCTCATTTTAAAGACGTGTATGTTTCAAATGTGAAAGTGAAGTATGCGAAGAAAGGAATGAATGCAGGCGGTTATGAAAAATCATCTCTGCAGAATTTTAATTTCAGCAGTGTAGAAATTAATGCGGCAACAGCAGGGGATATAATTTTTGCAGAGAATTGGAAAGTAGATAATATGGTCATCAAAGCAAAAGATAATACTACAGTTAGTATAAAAAATTCCAACGGAGTAAAATTGTAATCCAAAACAAATAAATTTATTGTATGCATAAAAGAAAATTTTTATTATTTCTTACTTTATTTTTTTTTCTACTTAATAATCTTCATGCGCAAAAAGTTATGGAAAGGCTAAGTCGTGGCGTTGTTGCAGTGAATGAAGGAGGTGGAAAAGTATTTATCAGTTGGCGACTGTTGGCTACTGACGCCGCTGATGTTGCATTCAATATTTACAGAACAACCAATAACGCACAATCAAAAAAAATTAATACAACTCCCATTACAGAAAGCACAAATTATGTGGATGAAAACGTGGATACTTCTCAAAAAAATTCTTATATAATAAAAAGTGTTGTAAGAGGAAAAGAAACAGAAACAAGCAAAGCATTTGTCATTGCTGCAAACGTACCTGTGCGGCAATATCTTTCTATCCCTTTACAAACGCCAAAAGGATATACGCCTAATGATGCAAGTGTTGGCGATCTTGATGGCGATGGAGATTACGAGATCATCCTCCATCAAACCGGAAGAGCCCGTGATAACAGCCAGGCGGGCATTACAGACCCGCCGATCTTCCAGGCTTATAAAATGGATGGCACTTTATTATGGACGATCAATCTTGGAAAAAATATTCGCGATGGTGCACACTACACACAATTTATGGTGTATGATCTTGATGGCGATGGCAAAGCAGAGATCGCAATGAAAACTGCTGACGGCACAATTGATGGCAAAGGAAAAGTGATCGGTGATTCAACAAAAGATTATACCAACAGGGACGGTAAAATTTTAGATGGCCCTGAATATTTTACCATCTTCAACGGGTTAACAGGCGAGGCGATGGCAACAACAAATTATATTCCTGCAAGAGGTGATATCGGCGGCTGGGGCGGACATGGAGGTAATGGTGGCAATGACAGAAGCGGTAATCGTGTTGATCGTTTTTTGGCATGCGTTGCATACCTCGATGGAAAAATGCCAAGCGTTGTTATGTGTCGCGGCTATTATGGAAGAACAGTTTTGGCAGCATGGGATTGGAGAGGAGGAAAGCTTACATCACGCTGGGTTTTTGATTCAAAAGATGGAGACAATCCTTTTTCCGGACAAGGGTATCATAATCTTTCTGTTGCTGATGTTGATGGAGATGGCAAGGATGAAATTATTTACGGATCAATGGTAGTGGATGATAATGGCAAAGGATTATTTACAACAGGTCTTCGTCATGGTGATGCTCTGCATGTTTCTGATCTTGATCCTTCACGTTCTGGTCTTGAAGTTTTTGGCATTCACGAAATTGAAGATAATACCAAAGGCGCCGGTGTTGCATTATATGATGCAGCCACAGGAAAAATTTTATGGTCCGGTTCACAGGATATTGATGTAGGCAGAGGCGTTGCAGAAAATATTGATCCTGATAATCCCGGCGCAGAAATGTGGTGGAGCGGATCAAAAGGTTTGTATAATATGAAAGGAGAAATGATCGGGCCAAATCCTCCATCAACAAATTTTGTTATCTGGTGGGATGGAAGCCTGACCAGGCAATTGCTTGATGGAAATCATATCGATAAATATAAGGTCGGAAGAATTTTTACTGCAGAAGGTTGCTCATCAAATAACGGAAGCAAATCAACGCCGGCATTAAGCGCAGATATTTTCGGAGATTGGAGAGAAGAGTTGATGGAAAGAACAACTGACGGCAAAGAGCTTCGCATTTTTACAACTACGATCCCCACCAATCATCGCATGACGACTTTGATGCAGGATCCGCAATACCGTGTAAGTATTGCCTGGCAGAATGTTGGTTATAACCAGCCTCCGCATTTAAGTTTTTATGTTGGCGAGGATATGAAAAAACCGCCTAAGCCAAACATTGTTTTCCCGAAGAATGCAACACAAAAATAAAATCATAACTCTTAAATAACCGGAAGTAATTTTTTTAAATGAATATAATTTTAAAAAAGATGTTTAAACAAACAGTGATACTTTGTTTTTTATGTGCAGGTTTGCTGGTAAATATTTCTGCGCAAATACAGACACGTAAAATAGTTTCTTTTGATGCGGACTGGCGTTTTTTAAAAGCCGATAATGAAGGCACAGAGAAAATATCTTTTGATGATAGCAAATGGCGCAAGCTTGATGTGCCGCACGATTGGAGCATTGAAGGGCCTTACGACAGGAACAATCCAACAAGCCGTGGCGGTGGATATTTGCCGGCCGGTATTGGTTGGTACCGTAAAACTTTTTCTCTTGATGATAGTTATAATAATAAAAAGGTGTCCATACAATTTGATGGCGTAATGGCCAACAGTGATGTTTGGATAAATGGGTTTCATTTAGGCAAGCGTCCTTATGGATATATCAGTTTTGTGTATGACCTTACCGGCCATCTTAATATTGGCAAAGGCAAAACAAATGTGCTTGCAGTGCGTGCTGATAATTCTATTCAGCCTGCATCCCGTTATTATACCGGTGCAGGAATTTATCGTCATGTAAAAATGATCGCAACCAATCCCGTTCATTTAGATCAGTGGAGTGTATTTATAACAACATCGCAGGCCACTTCACAAAAAGCGGTTGTGAATGTAAAAAGCAAAGTAGTAAATCAATCATCAAAATCTGCTGATGTAATTGTTGAAATATCAATTCTTGATGCTTCCGGTAAAACAGTAAAGACAGCAGAAAGCAAACAAACAATTGCTGCAGGAAAAGATGTTGATGTTAGTCAGGATATTGAAGTTGCCAATCCGCAATTATGGTATTTTGATAAACCTGTTCTTTACAAAGCTGTTACAAAAATTCATTTAGCAAATTCAATTGTTGATGATGAGATTAATCCGTTTGGAATTCGTACAGCAAAATTTGAAGCGGCAACTGGTTTTTGGCTGAATGATAAAAATATAAAGTTGAAAGGTGTTTGTTTGCATCATGATGGTGGCGCTGTTGGTGCAGCAGTTCCCACAGGTGTTTGGAGAAGAAGACTTGCATTATTAAAACAAGCGGGAGTAAATGCAATACGCACTTCACATAATCCTGTTGCTCCCGAATTTCTTGATCTCTGCGACCAGATGGGCTTTGCAGTGATGGATGAAACATTTGATACATGGACAGCAAAAAAACCAAATGGAGAAAACGGCTACAATTTATATTTTACTCAATGGTGGGATAAGGATACAAGAGATATGGTTTTGCGTGACCGCAATCATCCTTCGATCGTAATTTATAGCGTGGGCAATGAAATTCATGATGATCTTAACAGCCCTGATGGATTTAAAAAGTATAAAGACCAGCAGGATCTTATTCATTTGTATGATGGCACAAGACCCGTTACTATGGCTTTGTTCAGACCGGCAGTTTCGCATGCATATACAAGCGGTCTTGCACAAATGATGGATGTAGTGGGACAAAATTATCGTGAGAACGAATTGATCGCCGCACACGAAGCACATCCTGATTGGAAAGTTATCGGCACAGAAAATACACATGTATTAAATATGTGGCTTGCATTGCGTGATAAGCCTTACATGGCAGGACAATTTTTATGGACGGGTTTTGATTATTTAGGAGAGGAGAACTGGCCGCTTACAACCAATACCCAGGGCTTGTTTGACAGGATCGGTACATGGAAACCTACAGCCTATCAAAGGCAAAGTTGGTGGAGCGATAAACCTGTTGTGCATATTGTAAGAAAAGATGATAATGCAGGTGCAGGCAAATGGGTTGACAACTGGACACCAACAGATTTTGGAACGTATGATGATGCCCGCATACAGATTTATAGTAATTGTGATGACGTAGAATTATTTTTAAACGGCAAATCATTAGGCTCCAAACACAAGCCTGCAGATGATTCGCCGAGAGACTGGTCAGTCCCATTTGAAAAAGGTTCTCTAAAAGCAGTTGGTAAAAACAATGGAAAAGAAGTTGCAACAGAAGAATATAAAACTGCAGGTGCACCGGCAAAAATTGTTGTAAGCACAGATCAGTCTTCTCTTACAAATAATTGGAATGATGTTGCATTTGTATATGCAACTATTGTTGATGCAAATGGAGTTATATGCCCTAACGAAGATTCAAAAATTAAATTTACAATTGAAGGCAATGGAGTTGTTGATGCTGTTGATAATGGTAACACAAGCAGCCATGATATTTACCAGGCTTCAGAGTATCCTGCTTTTAATGGAAGATGTCTCGCTCTTGTAAAAACAAAAGCAACATCAGGAAAGATAGTTGTAAAAGCAAGTGCAGCAAATCTTCAAAACGGATCAGCTACGATCGATATAAAACCTGATACTCAAAATAAATAATTAAACTTTTTATGAAAAATAAATTAGTTCTTAAAAATAAAATTCAAATCCTCCTTGCATTATTTATCCTAGTATCGGCTTTTACTTATCAGCAAAACCAACGTTATATATCATTGGTGATAAAAGTAAATAAATAATCCTATTACAAAGCAACTTGAGGTAGTGCATACATACGGATGGTACATGCGTAAATATATCAGTGATGTTGTTGCAAAAGGAGGAATACCAATTGTATGTTCACCCATACCCCGCAATGATTGGAAAGGGGGTAAGGTTATTAGATCATCCGACAGTTATGGAAAGTGGGCAGAAGAAGTTGCAAAATCCGAGAACGCATATTTTGTTGATCTCAATAATCTTATTGCTGCTAAGTATGAAGAGTTAGGTGCTGATAAAGTAAAAACGTTTTTTCCTGGTGACCATACACATACAGGTTAAGGAATAAGTATCTGCATTGGGTTTGGCAAATGAATAAAGCGTAATTGATAATGCAAATGCGAATAGAGTTCTGATTGCTATTTTCATTTCAGTTATTTTGTATTATGGTTTAATTTTTCCTTCGCTGTGTCCACTAAATAATAAACCATAGGCACTAAAAATACTGTCAAGATTAAAGAGGAAAGAAGTCCGCCAATGATTACCCAAGCAAGACCGTTTTTCCATTCTGCTGCTGTTCCTGTTGCCATTGCAATGGGAAGCATACCAACAACCATTGAAAGTGTTGTCATTAGGATTGGTCGCATACGCCCTTTTCCTGCAATGATTAAAGCTTCTTTAAAATGTTTGCCTTCTGCTTTTAATTGATTGGTAAAATCCACAATTAGAATAGCATTTTTTACCACTAAGCCCATTAGCATAATTAAACCAAGTAAGGCGAATAAACTCAAATTACTTAAAGACAAATTCAATGCAAAAAATGCCCCAATTGCTGCTACTGGAATAGAAAATAAAACTACAAATGGATAAACAAAACTGTCATAAAGAGCTACCATAATCAGGTAAATCAGCAAAAAAGAAATCAGCAATACTGAACCTAATGCTCCAAAACTATCATTTTGTCTTTTGATGTCGCTACCCCAAGTCATTTGTATTTCTTTTGGTAGTGGATTTTCTTTTAAATAAGCTACTACATCATCTGCTACAGTTCCTGATGGTCTTCCCAATGCGTCTGATGTAAGTGTAACCGCTGGTTGTCGGTCTTTCCTTTCTAACAAGGACGGAGAATTGTCTTGCTCAACAGTTGCAAATTGTGAAACTTCAACAGGTAACCCCGCAGGGTTAATTATGGAAAGTTGTTGAACATCTTCAAAGTTTTTTCGGCTAAATTCATCTAACCAAATTCTCACGGGATATTCTGTTCCGTTATCGGTAAGTGTTGCATCGTCATTACCAGTAAACGCTGTTCTTAGGTTCAATCCAACATAAGCGGTTGTTAAACCTAATCGTTGCATTTTATCTTTGTCGGGAATTATTTTGTATTCGGGACTACCCGCTTCAACAGATAAGCGAACGTTATCCGCACCGGGAATTTTTTCAATTACCGTTTTTAGTTCATCACCAGTTTTCATTACCAAATCCAAATTACTTCCGCTTAATGTTATTTCAATGGGTGCAGATTTTGGAATTAAACCTAAAGCGGCCATAGAATAATTTATGCTCGGGAATTTTGTTTTCAAATCCTCACGAAGTTTTTTCATAAATGTTTCTGTTGGCAACTTTTTAAGTTCCTTTTTGGACTTCAGTTGAATGGTAAATTCTGTTTTGTTTGATGAACCAACACCCAAACTTCCAATACCTGTGCTTGGTCCGCCAATGTTGCTGAATACGGTTGCTACTTCGGGTTGTTGAATAATGTAGGATTCAATTTTTTGAGCAATTAAGTTATTTTGCTGAATGGAAGTGGATTTGTCAAACTCTAAAGCCATTCTGAACTTCCCCTGGTCGCCTGTTGATATTAATTCTTTACCAATAATACCTTGTTTAATTATTCCTAAAGTCATTACAAAAAGCAACAAAACAATTCCAGTAAAAATTAATTTATGGCTCAAAACCCATTCTAATTGTCTACCATACCAGTTGGTAAATTTTTCTAATTGATGCTCAAACCAAAGCAAGAAACGATTGAAAACATTAGTTGGTTGTAAATCTTCTTTCTTTCCAATTCGTGAAGCCAACCATGGTGTAAGCGTAAAACCAACCAATAAACTTGTAAGGGTAGATGTTACTACAACTACGGAAAACTGTTTGAGCATATCGGCAACAAACACTTGCAAAAAAAGAATAGGCAAGAAAACAACTACGTCAACCAATGTGATAGACAATGCCGCAAAGCCAATTTCCATTCGTCCATCCATCGCAGCCAATCGCTTATCTTTTCCTTTATCTAAATGTTTTTGAATATTTTCCAATACTACAACAGCATCATCCACTAAAATACCTATGATTAAAGACATTGCAAGCAAGGTCATTAAGTTAAGTGTGTAACCCAAAAGCCACATCACAGCAAATGCTGTTACTAAAGAGGTTGGAATTGCAACAATAACAATTAATGAGTTTCTAAAACTTCTCAGGAACAAAAGCATTACTAATGAAACTAAAATCACGGCTAAAATCAAATCAAAAACTACAGAATTAACTGCCGCAATTGTATTGTCGGTGCTATCATCTGCAATAATAAATTTTACACCTGAATTTGCATTTTGTTGTTCAATGGATTTGAATTTTGCACGAACTAATTTTGAAACATCAACGGCATTGGCATCACCTTGTTTTTTCAACATTAAACCAATTCCATTTTTACCATTGTAACGACTAATTGAAGTTGTCTCTTTTATACCATCAATAACATTCGCAATATCTTTTACATAAACAGGACTACCTAAAACAGGCATTGCCACCTGAACATTTTTAATATCATCTAAGGTTGTAAACTTTCCTGTTAAGCGAACGGAATTACTTTCTTTCTCGGTTTGCACTTTTCCAGCAGGTAAGTCTAAGCCCGAACGATTAATTGCTTCAACAACCTGATACAATGAAATTTTGTAAAGTTTCAGTTTTCCCTGATTTACCTTTACTTGTATTTCTCTTTCTTCTCCTCCTAAAATGGTAATCTCGGCCACTCCTTTTATTTGTTGAATTTGTGGCAGATAATCGTCTTTCATTTTTTGATAAAACTCGGTGGCAGACAAATTACTTGTTGCACTGATGGACATTATTGGCAAATCATTTGGCGAAACTTTACTCATCACAGGACTTAAAATATCTTGCGGCAAATCTTTGCGGATATTGTCAATATAGCGTTGAGCATCTTGCATTGTTTTATCTAAATCCGTTCCATATTTTAAATTTGCAATGATGATAGAGGCGTTAGGTAATGACTTTGTTACCAAATAATCTACACCTTCCAGGTTGGATAAGGCATCTTCTATTTTTCGTGAAACCGATGTTTCTACTTCGTTGGGTTCAGCACCTGGATAAACTGTTTTGATTACCACTACTGGCTGATTAAAATCGGGCATTAATTCATAGCTCAAATTTTTATACCCGATAAAACCTAATAAAGTAAATACGCTGAAAAGCACTATTATCAGTGAAGGGCGTTTGATTGAAATTTCTGTAATGTTCATTTTTTCGCAGATTTTATTTAACAGTTACATTCGCACCATCAAAAAGATTTATAAAGCCATTCGTTACAATTACATCACCTGTTTTTAAACCGCTTGACACAACAGATTTGTTCTGTATCTTTTTAGAAATGACAATCTTTTGTAAGATTGCTTTACCATTTTTTATAAGGTAAACTTGTGGTTGGTTTTCAGAGCCAACAATAGCAGAGGACGAAATAATAATTCCCTTTTCTTGTATGTCGTTTTTCAAATTCACCTTGCCAAACATTCCTGATTTTATTTTCAAATCGGATGTGTTATTTACCGAAAACTGAATAGGAAAGCTACTTCCCATATTAGCTTTACTACCTATCATTGTAGCTTTACCCGATAATGAAATTTCGGAATAGGCATCTGTTGATATGAAATAACTTTGGTTTAATTTGAATTGGCTTAAATCATTTTCGGGAACATTTACTGTGAATTTTAAATTTGTAATGTCCGTTATTTGAAGTAATGGAACTCCGGGGGCAGCAAATGCTCCTTCTTCACTTAGTTTTGCGGTAACTACTCCATTAAAAGGGGCTTTGATAGTTGTTTTATTTATTTGTTCTACCAAAGTAGCTTTCTGCACTTTCGCGGATTTCAATCCCAATACGGATTTTTCTAATTGAACACCTTGAATTGCATCTGCTTTAGCCAAAATTGTATAGCGGTTTACATCAGCTTCCAAACCTTCTATTTGCACTTCAATAGTTTGTAGTTGCAGTTTCAATAATGAATTATCCAACTGAATTAATGCTTGCCCTTTATTTACAACACTTCCAACATCAACTAAAACATCATTTATCTTTCCTTGTATTTCAGCACTTATTTTGGTTTCCTTATTGGGCTCAAATGTTCCTGAATAAGAAAAATCAGCATTCACATTTTCAATTTGTAGTGTGTCTGCCTGAACATTAATTGCTTGTTCTTTATCGTATTGATAAACTTTACTCTGTGTAATTTCTTTATTGTTTTTCAGCTTGATTACTACAAAGGCAATTAATACCAATGGTATGATGACGTATAAAGCCTTTTTTAAGATTGATGTTTTTGTATTCATTGTAACAATTATTTAGTTGTTGAAATATTTCCGGTTAGTTTTTTAAGTTCTAAATCTGCTTTTAGATAGTCAATTACCGCAGAGAGGTAAGTTTGTTGAGCTTCACGTAAAGCATTGTCCGCAAGCAAAACATCTGTTAGATTGGCTATTCCTTGTTTTTGTTGAAGAATAGTTTGCTCGTAAATTGTTTGAGCCAATTTGATTTGTTCTATTGTAGTTTCAACTGATTTTTTAGCAACCTCTCTTTGCATTTTTGCATTTTGAACCTGCATATTATTTTGCTCAGAAAGTAAACCGTTTTGAAATTCATTGTTTTGAAGTTCAAATTTTTTCTGATTTATTTTCCTTTGCGTTACCGTTCCGTTAAATAGTGGATAAGAGAGTTGAATACCTGCAAAACCAATAGGATAGAATTTTAGAAAATCATTCGGTTGCTTGTCATATCCAAAACCTGTTGTTCCATACATTCCAATAAGATTAAGCGAAGGTAAAAACCTTGATTTGTTTAACGTGCTTAGTTCACTCGACAATAAGCGGTTTTGAGTTTTTATTATACGAATATCTAAAATTGATGACGGCGTATATTCATTTGTATTTTGATATTGAATGTTTGGATCAATTTGTAGATTTTGTTCGATAGAAATACCCATTGCAAATTTCAACGCATTTAAAACTTGCTCGTATTTACTGCTGATACTTTCTTTTTGTGTGGTTAATTGTGCAACCTGCAATTTCACCTTGCTTACATCAGTTCCTTTGGCAAGCAATTGTTCGTTGAGCAGTTGCATATTTTTTAGCAGCCTTTCAGCATTTACAAAGTTGCTGTCGATAAAGGCCAATTGGTGATGTAAAATTTGTGCATTGTAATACAGATTGGAAATTTCAAAAAAGATTTGCTCTTCAGCTTTTTTGTATTGTAATTCGGTCAATTCAGATGCTATTTTAGTAGTTTGAATGGCACCGTAAACTTGCGGATTATACAAAGGCATTGACAATTGTAAGTTTGCATTGATGTTGTGCGGAACGCCAAATTGAGCTTCTTTAAACTGACCTTCTGGAGCTGTCGGATTAAATGTTGATAATGGCATTAACTGGTAAGGCAAATTGGTAAAATACTTGTAATCCGCATTGGCTGTTACTTTCGGTATTAAATTGGCTTTGGCTTCTTTCTCTTTTTGCTCACCAATAGAAATATTATTTCTACTCATTTGCAGGTTTTTGTTGTGAACCTGTGCTGTGTCAATACACTGTTGCAGCGACCAGACTTGTGCTTGTGCTGCTTGAAATCCTATTATTATGAACAATAGAATGAAAAAAAGTATGTGAATATTTACTAACTTCATAAGTCAATTTTTTTTATTTGTTCTTTTTTGTGATAGTGAAATAAGCAATGATTGCAAATACAAGCGTTACAGAAATTCTAAAAATCATTGCTCCGATGGTTTTTGTTTCATAAATACCGCCTGAGTTGATATGATAAAATAAACCAACAAAGGCAATAATTAAAATTATTGTAGAAACTCCTAAAAATTTAGCAGTCCATTTTTTAGATGTAACAAACCCATAAGAGGAAATAAGATAAAGAATGCTACTGATAAAATTTGACCAAACAACAAATAAAACGTAGTTGCCTTCTTTTGCTCTGATACCAAATAAATCGAATATCACAGAGGTGCTAAGAAACAAAGTAAGCAGACCAAATCCAGTTAAGATTGTTGCTAATAAGTAGGGAAGTGCTTTTTTCATTTTTCTATCATTTTTAAAAGTCCGTTTAATACAGTGTTTCCATCTTTAATTAAGTTTGATTTATGCCCCGATAATTTCCATTTTAATACTGTCATACGCATACTGCCCATAATAATAGTAGAAATAGTTGCCGGACCGATTAAGTCACGGTAAGTTCCTTCGTCTTGACCTTTCTTTATGATAGCACCAATTTGAGTTTGCATCAGTTCCATCATAGTAGAAACCTTCTCACTAAGGTCTTTATTAAATTGAAAAATACCTTCCGAAAAAATTACGCTTACAATAGCCGGTTTCTTTAAAAATGTTTTTAACTGAGAAGCAAAAATTTCTTTTAATTGTTCTGTTGGCGTGTTATCCTCTTTAGAGATTATTGTTGCAATTCGCTCTTTCATTTCAAAAATAAAATAGGACAAAAGCCCCAGCATAATATCATTTTTACTTTTAAAATGTCGGTATAATGCAGCCTCAGAAAGTCCTAAATCTGCAGCTAAGTTTTTTATTGTCAATTCTTGTATGCCATATTGGTCAATCCGCAAAGTGGCGGCTTCCATTATTTCTATTTGTCTGTCTGTGAATTTATTGTTTTTCATTTTCAAGTTCCTCTTTATAAATGATTTTCATAAATGTAAGTAAGTGTTCGCTTACAAATGTAATTGAATTTTATTCACTCCTGCAATTTTTTTGAAAGAAATTTCAAAATTCTAACGAAAATCATCTCGTGCGTTGGGGAATTATTTTACAGCATTCAGCAATACATGTTATCCAATAAATTTGATCCGAAAGATGCTGTTGAATTATCTGTAATAAAAGATATTTTTATTTCACTTTCCAAAGAACAATGGGACAGTTACACAAAGGCCACGCCTGATGAATTAAAGCCCGTGAAAAAATAGTTCGCAAATAACTGTTTTCATATTAAACTTCCACATAGAATTCAAGTCTTATCGCAACTTCACAGCACTTTGTAATTCCAGAAGATCGTATTAAATAATCATTTAAACTCATTATGAGAACATTTATATTTTTAATAATTACAATTGTTATCTCTTCAACATCATTTGCCCAGCTAATAAGAACCGTAAGCGGAAGTGTTGTTGATTCAACAAAAAATCCTATTGGCGATGTTTCTGTTAATTTGAAATCTTCTACAGAAAATCTTACAACTAAAACAAATGGCGCTGGTAAATATCATTTTATAAATGTTGCTTCTTCTGAATTTGTAATCACTGTAACAATTATTGGTTTTCAAAATTATGTGCAGGCATATAAAGTAGGCAATAGCCAGGGCAAAGCATTTATAATTGATCCTATAAAATTAAAAGAAAAAACAAATGAACTGGCCGAAGTTGTTATAACTGCAAACCCAATCACTATAAAAGAAGACACCATTGAATACAGGGCCAATGCTTATAAAGTTAGAGATGGTGCGCCGGTGGAAGATGTGCTTAAAAAACTTCCGGGTGTTACGGTTGACAAAGACGGCGTGGTAACAGCGCAGGGTAAGGAAGTGAAAAGAGTTCGTGTAAATGGCAAAGATTATTTTGGTGGTGATGTGCAAACTGCAACCCAAAATCTTCCGGCAGATATAATTGAGAACATCCAGATAATTGATGATTATGGCGACAGGGCAAATCAAACGGGTATAAAAGAAGGTGACCCGGAAAAAATTTTAAACATCAATATTCAAAGAGGAAAGAACAAAGGCAGTTTTGGAAACGCCACTGTTGGTGCAGGAAACGAGGGCAGGTATATAGCGAGAGTATCGGCTAATAATTTTAAAGAAGACAGGCAAATATCTTTATTGGGATCTCTTAATAATACCAATGCCAACACTTTTAATTTTAATGGCGGTGGACGCGGTGGTGGTGCAAGAGGTGCAAACTTTGGAAGCGCTGAACGTGGTGGCAGTGGCGGCGATGGAACAACTTACTCTTCATCTTTTGGATTAAATTACAGGGACTCATGGGGTAAAAAAATTACATCGTATGGCAGTTATAGTTTTTCCAGCAGAAAAAATAATACAGTGGGCACTTCTTTTGTGCAGGATCTGAGTCCTTTAAAAACCAGGACCACAAGCAGTGCAAACGATAACAATAACAAAAGTGAAAATCATCGGGTAACCTGGAACCTGGAATACAAAATGGATTCTGCAAACTATTTAAAAGTCACTCCTTATTTTTCTTATTCATCATCCAATGGAAATAATAACGGGCTTTCAAATATTACAGCTTTAAGAAACGGCATTACTTATTATACATTGAATAAAAGTGCATCACAGAGTAATTCCACAAGCCCTGCGGGAGGTTCTGATCTTTTTTATATTCATAGATTTAAGCAGAAGGGGAGAAGCTTTAGTGTTTCCGGAACAATAAATAATTCATCACGCTTGCAGGATAGTTATCCATATAATACATATCATGATTCTTCAAGTATATCTCTTATTGCAACTGACTCCTTAAGAAACCAGTTCATTGCAACAAATACAAATAATACCACCACTAATGTTCGTTTCTCTTATGCTGAGCCGATAGGAAAATATACAGCGCTGGAAGCAAGTTATACATGGAACAACTCTACCACAAAAAGCATTCGTGATGTAAATGATATTGATGGGATAACAGGATTGAATACTAAAAACATAAAGCTGAGCAATGATTATAAATATCGCTTTATAACCAATCGCTATGGTTTGAGTCTTCATCATTTTAAAACGAAATATAATTTTTTATTAGGGATAGTAGCGCAACCATCATCACTTACAGGTATGGATAATGGAAGAGAGATCACTACACAAAATACCAGCTTTAATATTGTACCCACCGCACGTTTTGCCTACAACTTTTCGCGCAGTCATTCTTTAACTGTTAATTATGGAGGGGCGAGCCGCGAACCAAGTTTTAACCAATTACAACCCGTAAGTGACAGCTCAAATCTCAAAAATATAATTACAGGGAATCCAAATCTTAAATCAGAGTTTACTAATCGATTCAGTTTGCAATATAATAAGGTAGGGGTATTAACAGGAACATCTCTTTTTACAAACATATCATTTGATGAAACACAAAATAAAATAGTTAGCAGCAGGCTGAACAATTTTTTCGGTACAGGAAGGTCAACTACTTATTTAAACACAAATGGTTTTTATGGTATTAATGGAAACATGTCAATCACGCAACCATTTGCAAAAAAGAAATTAACAGGTACAATAAGCGCCTCAGGCAGTTATGATAACAACATTTCATTTACTGATAATCAAAAAAACAATGGCTATAACTGGACAATCAGGCCTGGCGCCCGTTTGAGGATTGATTTTCCGGATATAATTGATGTTAACCTGAATGGTAGCTATACTTATAACAAAAATGTTACCCGTTACGACACTTCCACTCAAACCTCGGAAGTAAAAACATTGAACTTTGGAATTGAAGGGAAAAATTATTTTTTAAAAGACTGGACGTTCGGGTATGATCTAAATAAAACTATCAACACCGGTTTTATAAGTACAGTAAATACTAATCCAACAATATTGAATTTATATCTTGAACGCCGCTTTCTTACAGGTAACAAAGGAACATTTCGCCTGCAGGGATATGATCTCTTCAATCAAAACACAGGTATATCAAGAACGATAAATGGCGACATTATCACTGATCGCCAGAATAACCGTCTTGGCCGTTATTTTCTGCTGACATTTAATTTACGATTACAAAAATTTACCGGCAGCAAACCATACCAGCGTATCCCCGGTCAAAAAAATGGTAACCGCGATGGTAACCGCAGTCCACGCAATGGCGGTTTTGGCGGTGGCGGAAATCGTGGTAGTCGCGGAAATAATTAACCAAATTTATTGTGTTGTTGCATATCGCTGCACTTTGATACTTTTACAAAAATCTTTTCATTCGATGTAAATTATCTTTATGCAAAAAGCTGTATGCATTGTACTTTCATATTTATTAATTCAAACTATGCCTGCACAAAACACAATTGTTTTAAACAAGGATACTTCCACTCACCTTATTAACCGGAATATTTACGGGCACTTTGCAGAACATTTAGGCCATTGCATTTACGGAGGATTTTATGTTGGTGAAGGAAATAAAAAGATCGCCAACACCAATGGTATCCGCAATGATGTTGTTGCTGCACTAAAAAAATTAAAGATACCAAACCTGCGCTGGCCGGGCGGTTGCTTCGCCGATACCTATCATTGGAAAGATGGAATTGGCCCGAAAGATAAACGTCCGTCAATGGTGAATACCTGGTGGGGAGGCGTTACTGAAGACAATAGTTTTGGTACACATGATTTTTTAAACATGTGTGAATTATTGGGCGCCGAACCTTACATGGCTGCAAACATTGGCAGCGGAACTGTTCAGGAATTAATTGACTGGGTGCAGTATGTGAGCTTTGCAGGCGAAAGCCCTATGTCAAAACTTCGCAAACAAAACGGGAGAGACAAACCATGGAATGTAAAATTCTGGGGCGTTGGAAACGAGGCCTGGGGCTGCGGTGGAAACATGCGACCTGAATATTATACTGATCTCTATCGCAAGTATGCAACCTTTATGACGGGTTGGTCAACAAATGAAAATAAAATTTTTCGCATTGCTTCCGGTGCAAATTCAGCAAACTATAACTGGACAGAAACGTTGATGAAAAATATTCCCTTAGGAATGATAGAAGGAATTGGATTGCATCATTACGCCGTTATCGACTGGAAGAAAAAAGGTTCGGCAACAGATTTCAGTGAGCAGGAATATTTTACTACCATGAAAAGAACTTTGTTTATGGATGAACTGATAACAAAGAACGAAGCCATTCTTGATAAATATGATCCGAAGAAAAAAGTGGCACTTGTTATTGATGAATGGGGCGGATGGTATGATGTAGAACCCGGCACCAATCCCGGTTTCCTATACCAGCAAAACACCATGAGAGATGCGATGATAGCTGCAACCACGCTGAATATTTTTAATAATCATTCAAATCGTGTGCGCATGGCAAATATTGCGCAGGCGATAAATGTGTTGCAGGCAGTAATTCTTACCAACGAAGAAAAGATGATACTCACACCAACGTACCATGTTATGGAGATGTATAATGTTCACCAGGATGCAACTTATTTGCCACTCACTTTACAAAGTAATAATTACACAGTTGGAGATGAAAAACTTCCGGCAGTTTCTGTATCTGCATCAAAAGATAAAGCGGGGTTAACGCACATCTCTTTGGTAAATATTGATCTTCAAAAATCGCAGGATGTTAGCATTGATATTAGTAAATACAATCTCACTTCTGTAACAGGAAGAATTCTTTCTTCTCCAAAAATCCAGGATCATAATACTTTTGAAAACCCTGATAAAATAAAGCCTGTAGTGTTTCCTGGGGCATTTATAAAAAATAATTTGCTTAGTTTAAAGTTGCCTCCATTTTCTGTTATTGTTTTGGAATTAAAGTAGGTATTCTCAAATTCTAAAAAAGTTCTAAATTTTAATCTAAAGAATTCCTCGGAGCTTGCTCCGGGGTTTACAAGAATATTGCTGCGATAGCGGCTCCATTTGATACCTCGTCAGCTTGCTGCAGGGTAGTTCATTTCATTTAGGAATTTAAAATTATAATCATATAAAAAATGCAATCGAAACTGATTACAGTTTTTGGTAAACTTTTAAAACCAATTAGAAATGAATATGGAATTTTACTGCTTAAGGTTAGATGCAGTTATTTTTTTAATAGAGTTTGCGGATTGCAATCACAAGAATAAAAAAAAATAGAAAAGAAATAAATGTTTGATAGGTTATTTTTCAAAAACAAAACATCAAATTGTTTTATAGATGCACAGGATGCAACAGGATGATTAACTTGCACTGTTCAATTATCATAGCAGTTTATTTCACTTCTCAACATTGCCGCTAAATGATGAAATTCCTCTTGTATCTTTTGCTGATCGTTTCTTTCTCAACAAATGCACAGCTTTCTAAAAAGAAAATTTTAGAACCGATGCAACTTGCCAATCAATACTTCATGAATAAATGGAGTGACCCCGGAAAGCCCATCGTTACTAATCGTGAGCGCCCAAGCAACATCTGGACAAGAGGAGTTTATTATGAAGGACTGATGGCATTGTACAGCATTGATAAACAAAAAATATATTATGACTATGCTGTTGACTGGAGTGAGAAACATAAATGGAGTATGCGAAGCGGCGCCAATACAAGAAATGCTGATGACCAAACATGCGGGCAAACGTATATCGATCTTTATTTAATTGACAATAAACCGGAGCGGATACAGGATATAAAAACTTCGATTGATGCAATGGCGAAGAGTGATAAAAAAGATGACTGGAACTGGATAGATGCAATTCAAATGGCGATGCCTGTATTTGCAAAGCTGGGAGCAATGTACAATGACACAAGTTATTTTAGAAAGATGTACGACCTGTACAGTTTTACAAAATATAATCATGGCGGCAAAGGTTTGTACAACCCTGCAGATCATTTGTGGTGGAGAGATAAAGATTTTGTTCCGCCTTACAAAGAACCAAATGGCGCTGATTGTTACTGGAGCCGGGGCAACGGTTGGGTGTTTGCTGCATTGGCAAGAACACTTTCACTTTTACCAAAAATTGATCCGCACTACAATGAATTTTTGCAGGACTTTACAAACATGGCAACAGCATTAATACCGCTACAACGCAATGATGGGTTCTGGAATGTTAGTCTTCACGACTCAACGCATTTTGGTGGTAAAGAACTTTCAGGCACTGCATTATTTACTTATGGTTTTGCCTGGGGAATCAACAAAGGTATTCTTGATAAAAAAATATACAAGCCAATCGTTGTTAGATCATGGAATGCAATGGTGAAAGATTGCGTTCATCCTGATGGTATGTTAGGTTATGTTCAGGGCACAGGGAAGGATCCGAAAGACGGGCAGCCAGTGGGTTATACCAACATGCCTGACTTTGATGATTATGGCCTTGGATGTTTTTTGCTGTCAGGAAGCGAAGTGTATAAAATGAAATAGAAATTTTTTTATTTCAGAACCTGCTCTCAATTATAGTTTCCGATCAACAGTTATATGAAAATTAAAATCAGCCTTCTTGTTTTTATTTTTTGTCTGCATTCCATTGCAGGTTTTTCGGCTGATTTTATCATCATTGATAAAAATATTAAGTCAAGTATTGTGTATGATGGTGATGGCCCTGCGATTGATTCCATAACAGCACATCTTCTTGCCGAAGATATTCAAAGAGTAACGGGCTATCTGCCTTTTGTTTTTAAAGATATATCGCAAGCGAAAGGAAATGTAATTGTGATTGGCAATCTTCAATCGAAATTGATGAGCAATTTTATTGATCGGCAATCTTCAATAAATAAAAATGTAAATGATAAATGGGAGTGTTATGAATTAAAAATAATTGATAAGCCCTTGCAAAATATCAATAAAGCATTGCTGATCGTTGGAAGTGACAACCGCGGAACTGCTTACGGTGTATTTGATATTTCTGAAAGAATTGGTGTTTCTCCCTGGTATTGGTGGGCCGATGTTGTTCCAATAAAGCAAAAAGAATTATCACTAAATTTTGATGAATATGTTTCTTCTCCGCCATCAGTAAAATACCGCGGCATATTTTTAAACGACGAAGATTGGGGACTGCAACCATGGGCTGCAAAAACTTTCGAACCGCAGACAGGAGACATCGGTCCGAAAACGTATGCAAAAATTTTTGAGCTTCTGCTTCGCTTAAAAGCAAACCTTATTTGGCCTGCGATGCATCCTTCCACAAAAGCTTTTTATCATTATCCGGGCAATAAAAAAGTTGTTGCTGATTATTGCATCGTCATCGGCTCATCTCATGCAGAGCCAATGTTGCGCAACAATGTTGGCGAGTGGAATGAAAAAACAATGGGTGCTTTTAATTACATAACCAACAAACAAAAAGTTTACAATTATTGGGAAGAGCGTGTGAAGGAAAGCCGCAAAAATGATGCGATGTACACTTTAGGAATGCGAGGTGTTCACGACAGTGGGATTGAAGGCGTTAAGTCTTCTGCTGAGGCAGTTCCTTTATTGGATGGCATCATAAAAGATCAAAGAGAAATGTTGCAGAAATATATTCACAAAAATATTGCTGATATCCCGCAGGTGTTTACGGTTTATAAAGAAGTGTTGGAAATTTATGAAAGCGGTTTGCAAATTCCTGATGATGTAACTATTGTTTGGCCTGATGATAACTACGGCTACATTCAACGGTTGAGTGATGAGCAGGAACAAAAAAGAAGTGGTGGCTCGGGAATTTATTATCATGCTTCTTATTGGGGGCGTCCGCACGATTATTTGTGGTTAAGCAGTACGCATCCTTCATTGATAAGAGAAGAGATGATGAAGGCTTATGATGCAAAAGCAAATAAATTATGGGTGTTGAATGTTGGTGATATAAAGCCATTGGAATATAACATCCAAATGTTTTTGGACATGGCTTACAATGCTGAACCGTTTAAAGACAGCAGGTATGTTAAGCGTCACATGCTTTCCTGGATAACAAAAATATTTGGGAGTGAAAATGCTGAAAGTATTCAAAATATTTTGTGGCAATATTATCAGTTGGCTTTTGAAAGACGGCCTGAGTTTATGGGCTGGAGCCAGACAGAGCCTACAACAAAAACAAATTATACTTCGTATGATCATTTCAATTATGGCGATGAAGCACAGAAAAGAATTGATAGTTATGATGAACTTGAAAAGCAAGTAAAACAATTACAAAAGAAAATAAATGCAAAAGATGCAGATGCATTTTACGAACTGGTTTATTATCCTGTTGTGGGCGCTTCTCTCATGAATAAAAAATTCATTTACAGGGATAAAAGTTTTTTATACGCAAAGCAAAACCGTCAGAGCGCATTCGATTATGCATTGTGGTCTCAGCAGGCTTATGACGATATAGTAAAGGAAACAGAATTTTATAATAACAAACTTGCGAATGGCAAATGGGAAAACATAATGAGTATGAAGCCAAGAGATCTGCCGGTTTACCAGTCTCCTGTACTTTCACAAATTGTTATTGATACAACTTCAATTTGGAGTATAGCACCTGAAGGAGATTCGGCGTTTGCTTCTTCTGAAGAAAATTATTCATTGCCAAAATTCAATTCTTTAAGTCGCAATAAATATTTTATAGATATTTTTCTTTCGGGGAAAAAAATAGTTAACTGGACTTCTTCATCTACTGAAAATTGGATAAAACTTTCGCAACAAACAGGAATTCTTTTTCCTGAAGCAGGAAAAAAACAAACACGCCTTTGGGTTGACATTGATTGGAATAAAGCTCCTAAAAATGACAGACTGAAAGGAACAATTATTTTCAATGCCGGCGATAAACAAATACCTCTAAAAGTTTATGCAAATAATTTACAGAACGCTGAATTGCAGAGCTACAAAGGCTTCGTGGAGAATAACGGTTATGTTTCCATCTATGCTTCCAACTATAGTCGGCAACTAAATCAGAGCAAAGTGAAATGGGAAATAAAAGATGGACTTGGTCATAGCGTAAATTCGCTTGAATCAACAATTGATGATAAATTTATTTTTTCTGACAAGGATAAATTTATGGCAACAGCTCCCCGTGTTGAATATGATTTTTATACAGCAACACCTGCTGCTGCGGAAATAAATATGTATAGTCTGCCGACATTTCCATTAAATAAAAACTATTCTATGCGATATGCTGTTGCGATTGATAATGCTCCACCGAAAATTGTAGATTTTAGAACTGTTGGCAGAAGTGAAGAGTGGAAACAAAACGTTTTAAGTAATGAAGCGGTAAGAAAAATTAAAACACAATTTCTCGAGAAAGGCAAACACGTGTTAAAAATTTATATGATCGATCCGGGAGTAATATTGGATAGAATAACAATAGACCTGGGAGGTTTGCGGAATGCATACAGCACAATTTCTGAAACAAGACTTAAATCAGAATAAAGAATGTTTAAAAGAGAATTTTAATTTTTGTTTTTGCCATATATAGTCACACAAATAATTTATTTGTGCATCTTTCTGCCTTAGCGCCTTCGTGGCAAAGCATAAATGAATAATTAAAAATGTAAAGTAGATAAAATGAAAAAAAAATCGATTGTAATTCTCTTACTAATGCTTACCTGTTTTGCATTTAAAAAACAAGAGAAGCTGGTCCTCAAAAGCACAACAGGTTTGTATCAGCCGCCTGCTTCTCCACGGGCTGTTTACAATTTTAATCCCGGTTGGAAATTTGTTTTTGGCGATGTAACGGGAGCAGATCAACCGGGCTTCGATGATTCAAAGTGGAGCAGCGTAAGCCTTCCGTACACATGGAATGATACCGATACTTATCGTGCCTTCATCAGTCATAGTGGTGGCGACCAAAGTGAAAAAATGTTTGGCATTGGTTGGTACAGAAAACATTTTAAATTGCCTGCAACTGCCGATGGGCAAAAAGTTTTTTTGCAGTTTGATGGCATGCGGCAAGCCGGCCGCTTTTTTCTAAACGGCAAGCCGATAGGCAAATATGAAAATGGAATTACAGCTGTTGGCTTTGATGTAACCGGCTTTGTAAAATTTGGCGGGCAGGATAATATTCTTGCTGTTAAAGTTGATAACAGCACAGACTATAAAGAAGAAGCAACCGGTACACCGTTTCAATGGAATGCAAAAGATTTTAATCCAAACTTCGGCGGGCTAAACAGAAACTCTTCTCTTATCATAACAGGAAAAATTTATCAGACATTACCTCTGTATGAAAATTTAAAAACAAGTGGTGTATATGTGTATCCTGAGAACATAGATCTGAATAAAAAAACTGCGGATATAAAAGTAGAATCAGAAGTGATGAACGAAACAGGCGATTATGCTTCCATAACATTATCAGCAATTGTTGTAGATGCAGATGGAAATGTAAAAGCAAAATTAGATGGCAACACTTCTGATCTTGTAGCAGGGCAATCAGAAATTCTTACTGCATCAGGATCATTAAGTGCTGCCCGTTTTTGGGATGTTAATGATCCTTACTTATATCATGTTTATTCCATCTTAAGTGTTAACGGAAAAGTGGTTGATGTCTGTGATATTAAAACCGGTTTTCGCAAAACTGAATTTAAAGGCGGCGCAGGCACAGGCGGTGTTTGGCTGAATGGAAAATTTGTTTGGCTTACGGGATATGCACAGCGATCAGCAAATGATTGGGCCGGGCTTGGCGGCGCATATCCAAACTGGATGCATGATTACACACTTTCCATGGTGAAAGAAAGCCATGGAAATTACATGCGCTGGATGCATGTTTCGCCACAACGTGCCGATGTTGAAGCATGTGATAAATATGGCATTGTTGAAGTTTGTCCTGCAGGTGATAAAGAACGTTTAGTAACCGGGCGCCAATGGGATCAGCGGGTAGAGGTAATGCGGGCCAGCATAATTTTTTTTCGCAACAATCCGAGTATATTATTTTGGGAAGCCGGTAATACAATTGTAACACCGGAGCAAATGGTGCAGATGGTTGCCTTACGCAAAGAGCTTGATCCGCATGGCGGTCGTGTTATGGGCACCAGGGATAATGACCTTCCTGCAGAAAATAAAGCTTTAACTCCTGTATCAGAATTTTATGGAGTGATGATCGGGCAGGCACCACAAACAGATAAAATTTCCGGCGATGATATTTTCAGAGGCTACAGCATTTCACGAAGAGATAAAGCTCCGCTGATAGAGACAGAAGATTTTCGTGATGAAGCAGGACGGAATGTTTGGGATGATTACTCTCCACCGCATTTTGGTTTTAAACCTGCAACCGGAATGATTGGCGGACGCCCGGTTGATACATGGCATTGGAATTCAGAAACGTTTTGCCTTGCTGCTGCAGCCAGGTATAACAGTTATGTAAGCAACAGGATTGATAACAAAGATCCGGCACATTCAAAATGGTCTGCATACTGTTCAATTTATTTCACAGATGAAGATACTGATGGCCGCCAGCAAGGTTCTTATGTACTTCGTGTCAGTGGTAAAGTGGATGGTGTTCGCATTCCTAAGTCTCTTTTCTATGTTTCAAGAGTTATGCAAAATGATAAGCCTGACATTCATATCATCGGGCATTGGAATTATCCTGCAGGAACAAAAAAGACAATGTATGTTGCCGCTTCGCATTGCGATAAAGTGGAATTTTTTCTTAATGGAAAATCATTGGGAGTAGCAAATAAACCTTATGATTTTATAGACACTTATCAAAACCCTGACAGACCACAACAACCTTTGGAAACAGTTGGTGTAAATACAGGATTTATTTATGCATTTCCGAATGTAACATTTGAACCAGGTACAATAAAAGCAGTTGCTACAAAAGGAGGAAAAATAGTTGCACAACAGGAAATTCAAACTGCCGGAGAACCAAAGTCAATCAAACTTACAGTGCATACAGGTCCACAAGGTTTGCAGGCCGATGGAAGTGATGTTGCCTTTATTGATTTTGAAGTGATGGATGCAAAAGGCCGCCGCTGCCCCACTGATGAAGATCGTGTAGACTTTTCTGTAAGTGGGCCTGTGATATGGCGTGGAGGTTTTAATGCTGCAAAACTCAACACCACCAACAATCTTTATCTTGATACAGAGTGTGGCATCAACCGTGTGTCTGTTCGTTCAACGCAGACTGCGGGTAAAATAACTATCACTGCAACACGTAAAGGACTTACCAGTGCTGCTGTTACTATTGCTTCGAAACCTGTTGATGTAATTGATGGCTTAACACATGTTCAACCACAGGCATTAAAATAAATTTTTAGTATGAATGCGAAATTGGTTTTTTTATTTCTTTTAATGATTTTTGTCTGCAAGATTTCTGCACAAACAAGATCTCAAAAACCAAACATCATTTTTATTCTTGCTGATGATCTTGGCTATGGAGATGTAGGTTGTTATGGCCAGCAAAAAATAGCAACACCCAATATTGACAGGCTCGCAAAAATGGGAGTTAAGTTCACAGATTTTTATTCCGGTTCTACGGTTTGTGCGCCGGCACGTTGCACTTTTTTAACGGGTATGCATACAGGCCATGGCGCCATTCGTGGCAATGTAACTATTAAACCTGAAGGACAAATTCCGTTGCCGGATTCGATCCTTACCTTCCCAATGTTATTACAGCAAAACGGCTACAGCACTGCAGCTTTCGGTAAATGGTCATTGGGTTTTATCACAACATCCGGGGATCCGCAAAAGAAAGGTTTTGATGAATTTTATGGATATAACTGCCAAACATTGGCGCACAATTATTATCCCGATCACTTATGGCACAATCATGATCGTGTTGATCTTCCCGGGAATTTAAAATATGATTCTGTTTATTCTGCTGATCTTATTCATCAGCAGGCAATGAAGTTTTTAAATACAAAACATGGCAAGCCATTTTTTCTTTACCTGCCTTATACTTTGCCGCATGCAGATGTAATTGCGCCGCATGATGACGTGTATGATTTCTATGTGAAAAAATTTAATGAACAAGCTGCAAGCATTCTAAAAAGTAATGATGGAGAAAAACATCATTTTGATCCTTATCCCCATGCCGCTTTTGCTGCAATGGTCGCAAGACTTGATAAATATGTTGGCGAAATAATGAAGACAGTAAAGGATAAAGGCATGGAAGAAAATACGTTAATAATATTTACAAGTGATAATGGTCCGCACAAAGAAAATGGAGGCGATCCCGTATTCTTCAACAGCAATGCAGGTTTCAAAGGAATTAAAAGAGACTTGTACGAAGGCGGCATCCGTGAGCCCTTCATTATTTATCAAAAAGGAATGACGAAAGCTGGAACGGAAAATCATACACCGATAATTTTGTATGACATGTTTCCAACCTTCCTGGAACTTGCAGGAGTTACCTCAAAAATAAAAGTTGATGGGCAATCTGTTCTTGCATCATTCATGAATAAACAACAATCTCCGCATGAATATTTGTATTGGGAATTGCATGAATCCGGCGGAAAGCAGGCCGTAAGAATGGGCGATTGGAAAGCTGTAAAATTGGATGT
>DATCOF010000192.1:0-4203 GCA_036564845.1 Chitinophagaceae bacterium
ACCTTCCGGAATGTTTTTTATTGTATAAGTAGTATTCCTATTTATGAAGACGTACCGGATACATCTTTCTGTTGAAATGTCAATCATCTTAACAGCTACGCTTGCATTATTGCCCACTGTAATTATTAGTTTGTTATTCAAACTACGATTATACTTTGATAATATGCCATTGCATCCGGAAAGTTCACCATTGGGTAGATAAACTATTTGAGGAGTGCATTTATTTATTTTATATTCTGGAACATTATACCCTTTTAATTTCGCTGTTTTCCAATCTCTGCAAGCACCATCATAATCTTTTAATAATTCTTTAGCATCGCCTCTATCAAAATAGTACTGGGGAACATTGGGATTTAATTCAATTCCTTTGTCCATATCTTCAACTGCTTTCTTATAGTTTTTCAAATAGTAATAGGCTACGATTTTTCCAGATTAGCTGGAAAAATAGCCCTTCGGGGACATGAGCAACTCTGAGTCAACTATCGGACAATGAGGATAAAAGCTATTTTTTTTTTACCTTTCCTGTAAAGAGCAAATTTATGATGAAAGATACATTGTCGTTACATTACGAGGATAAGTTGGAAGATCAATATGATTGCATAGATCGTATTGTCTTAAATGCGTACATACCTCAATTGCACATACCCGGCGGATTTCGTAATTGGTACAGGGATTTCAACGGGGATGATAAAGACCTTACTACAAACCGGCTGATTAAATTTGCCGGCAGGTTCTCAAGACGGGTTTATGCAGTTGCTGAGAAAAGGAGTATCCCCATTATAGAAAGTAATGCACGAGAGAGGAAACATGAGATTGCAGAAGCATACATACCGAAGGACAAGAATTTTACCGGTTTGTTTCTTATTATAAAAAGCCGGTCATCAGCCTATATCTGGGATGTTGAAGAATTTAAGAACGGTATTAATTTAAAGAGGAAACAGAGCTTTGTCAACCATTATTTTTTTCACATTATAGATCAACAATGGGGGCATATCACTATTCGGATGTGTAGCCATCCCCCATTTAACTGCATGGTCATATTGAATGGCCATGAATTTACAGAAAGAAAACTGATTAAAAAGAACATTGCCTTTGAGAAAACCGATAATTGTTTTACCGCTTATAACGATGGAGAAGTACTGACACAAGTTGCAGATACCTGTCAGATAGGGCAACTTAGAAACGTATGCGACCGTTGGATGAGTAGCTGTTTGTGGTTTGGGGTAGATTATGACGGGCAGGAAAGAACACACCTGAAGTACCAGTATTCCATCTACCAGGTGGAATATAGCCGTAACCTTTTATTTAAAAAAGGTTCGGAATTAGACCAGGTGTATCAAAACATCATTGACCTGACCCGGTCAAACCTTAATGTAGAGCGCATTAAGACGCTGTTCGGTAAAAAGTACCGGCCTCATTACAGCAAAAGCGGGAACTCAGCTTTGCAGGTGCGTGTCGGGAAACCTGATTACAACTTAACGGTATTTAAAATTCATTTTGAATCGCTCACCCTTAAGTTGTATGATAAAGGCGAACGCACCTTGCGGGCTGAAGTAGTAGTCCACAATACAAAAGATCTAAAATGCAAGCGGGGATTAGATCAATTTAGCATTATCCATAAAAAATTGAAAAGCATGATGCTGTCTTTTTTGAACAACTTGTTTTATGCGCATGTATCCATGATTGAAGCCGACGCATTACAAAAACTCACTGGCAGCCAAAAAAGAGGCAAACAAAACATCAGTGGAATTAATCCTTTTAAACAAAAGGATATACAAGTCATCCATACAGTAATGGCAATAAGTTTTAAACCACTTGGTTTTAGTACCAGGGATGTGGTGCAAAAGCTAAAAAACATCTACGGGTTAAATTTAAAACCCACTCAGGTAGCTTATGTCCTCAGAAAACTGAAAGGAAAAGGAATCGTGGTAACAAAAAAGGGAAAAAGAAAATACCGGGTGTCGCCAGATGGATTACAGATCATGGTAGCAGCCACTGTAATTACAGAACAGCAATTACCTAAAATACTGGCTTGCAGTAATAACAAAGAGGTGTCAAAGGATCCACTAATGAAAGATAAATACAGCAACGCCTATTTCCAATTAAAAAGGTCTATCAGGGAATTTGCAGAGCTAAGCCAGGTAAAAGTTGCAGCATGAATTATCTAAAAAATATTTTAGATGTTTGCTTTTAAGTGCCTATTTGTTTTTGACCCAATTCTCCAGTTTTTTTTAGAAGTCGTTTATTATCAATTGCACGAATTTGGTCAATCATAATATCGCAATCTTCTTTCAAATTGGCTACACCTTTTTTGAGATGAACCCTTAAAATTTCAGAACCTGGTTTTACATTGGTTGTTATTGGACAGATAATGGTTGACGGATGATACTTATTAAATAAATCTGTTTGAATTATTACCACAGGTCTCGTTTTTCCTGTTTCAGTGCCAAACTGGGGTTTAAATCTGCAATCCAGATTTGATACTGTTTAATCTTCATCCTGAAGTTTTTCAAATTCCGCAAGTACTTTCATTGACTCTTCCCTTACTATTTTAGATTCCTTTTGCAACTGCCGGGAGATTAGCTTTCTTTTTTGAAGCTCATTATAAAATTGGACCGCTTTATTTATATACCGGTTTCTGTTCTTACTGATCTTTGTCGTAATTTTTTCTGTCTCATTAAATATGGCATCATCCATTTTTAAAGAAAGATTTTTCATTATTAAGTTTTCGCAAAGGTATATACTAAAAGTATACTTTCAAAAAACCCGGATTTACTGCAAAATGAAGGCATCCGCTAATCATCAGATCATCTCCTTCAATTTCTCTACCACTGTATCTACTTCTTGTTTTGTATTGTATTTACTAAAAGAAAAACGAACGGTAGCCTGATCTGTATTTTTAGAGACAGCGCTGATTACATGACTGCCGGTTTGCGCTCCTGATGTGCATGCGCTTCCGCCGCTGGCGCAGATATTATGAATATCAAGATTGAAAAGAAGCATATCAGATTTTTCTGTTTTCGGAAAGGCAACACTTAAAACCGTGTAGAGACAGTTTCCTTCATGATCGCCATTAAAGTAAATGCCCGGAACATTTTTTAATAAACTTTCTTTCATATAATCCTTCACTTCTTTGATATATTTACGGTCTTCTTCGTAACGCTCTGTAGCTATTTCAAGCGCTTTTGCAAAACCTACGATTCCGTATATATTTTCTGTCCCCGCGCGCATATTTCTTTCCTGGCTGCCGCCACTTATAAATGGATGAATTTTGATATTTTCATTGATATACAAAAGTCCGACTCCTTTTGGGCCATGAAATTTATGGCCGGCGCCTGTTATAAAATGAACGGGAAGATTTCGCAGATCGAATGGAAAATGTCCTACTGTTTGCACGGTATCACAATGAAAAGTGGCATCGTATTCTTTACAAAGATTTCCTACAAGATGTATATCAGTAATATTTCCGATCTCATTATTGGCATGCATTAACGTAACGAGGCATTTTTCGTTACTTTCTTTCAATAATTTTTCTAAATCCCCGTAATCAATATGTCCGTTTGCCAATACTTTTACAAAAGATAATTTTGCTTTACCCATTTCCGATAAATATTCTACAGAATGCAGAGTGGCATGATGTTCTATCGGGGAAGTAATGATTTGTTTACAACCCAGGTCATTCACCGCTGCATTGATAGCCGTGTTACTGCTTTCTGTTCCACCACTGGTAAAAAATATTTCTGCCGGGCGCGCATTCAATATTTTTGCAACCGATTTTCTGGCGCTTTCAATAGCCATTCTTGTTTCGCGGCCATAAGAATATATGGAAGAAGGATTACCAAATTTTTCTGTAAAAAAGGGTATCATCATTTTAAATACATCAGGATCCAGAGGGGTCGTGGCAGCGTTGTCAAAATAGATCCTTTCCATGGAAAAAGCTGTTGATTGGTTGATTTATTAATTATAATTGCGTTAATTGGGTGGATTGGTTAATCGATTCATTGTTAATTGCATAAACAACTATAAAACAATTTTACAAAAAAACAATATAACCGTTTAACCCTACATCGCCTCATGAATATCTTTCATTATTTTTCTGGCGATATTTTCAGCAGTTGTTTCAAAATTACTTTCAGAATAAATTCTTAAAATAGGTTCAGTATTGCTGGTTCTTAAATGAACCCAGTCCGTATCAAATTCTAT
>DATCOF010000193.1:0-3289 GCA_036564845.1 Chitinophagaceae bacterium
TTGGATTATGATGTGCTGCAATTGAATAAAGAAGCTTACATAAAACTGGAATGTGAAAAAAAATTAGAAGTGGTGGAAGGAGCCACTCATTTGTTTGAAGAGCCAGGTAAAATGGAAATTGTTTCGGAACTGGCGGGCAACTGGTTTGAAAAATATTTAAACCAGGTACGAGCAGTACCATCCATGCATACGGGCATGAGGTAACCGGCAAAATAGATGACAGTACACGAATCAAACATGTGATGTACAGAATTAAAATAAAAAAGATAACGGGCCGGTTTGAAAAACAATAAAACCCATTTTATGTTTCGTGACAGAATTGAAGCAGGTTTATTATTAGCAGCCAAACTGAAAAAATACAAAAATGACCCAGGTGTAGTATTAGCCGTACCGCGGGGTGGTGTGCCTGTAGCCTACGCAGTAGCAAAAGAATTGGTTTTTCCTGTAGAAGTGATTCTCACCAAAAAAATAGGCCATCCAATGCATAAGGAATATGCCATTGGGGCGGCAAGTCTTACCGATTACTTTATTGTACCTCATGATGATGTTACAGAAGAATATATTCAACAGGAATTGCAGAGAGTCCGCAGCAGACTGAAAGAGATGTATATCAGATTCATGGGTGACAAAGAACCCGAAAACCTGAAAGGAAAAACAGTGATAGTGATTGATGACGGCATTGCAACCGGTAATACACTGATGGCTACTGTAAATGTATTGCGTAAAAGTAATCCCGGAAAAATTGTGATTGGCGTTCCGGTAGCATCGAAAAGCGCCGTGCAAAAATTATCAAAAGAAGTGGATGAAGTAGTAGCTGTAATAATACCGGAAGAGTTTTATGGTGTAGGTGCTTTTTATGAAAATTTTGAACAGGTAAGTGATGAAGATGTAATGTTCTACCTGGATAAATTAAGGGAATTGAGAAAAGTGGCGTAAAAATATTTCTTTTAAAAATTTACTGATATTGTATTTGCCTGTATAATTTATTTGGGTGATTACCGTCAATAAAACCTTTGATAGCCTTCAATGGAATGCAACATTGTTATACACCACAACATTTAAAACATCTTAGAATAGTTTTCAAATCTTTCTTCAGATTGTAATGCAATTAGAGCTGAAATTTTAGTATCAGAGAAAAAAATATTCTTTATAGCATAAACACTTTTGTTCTCTATATCTACATACAAATTTCCTATTTGTGGTAAATATTCAAAATACATAGTTCTATATTTATTGTATTCACGTTGACCTTCATTGTCAGGCCCGGCGATAAATAAATCAATTTGCATAATTTTTTTTTTAGTTTATTTTCTTTAATATATTCTCCATAATAAAAATAAGTGGCGTTGGCTTTTTCTTAGAAGCTGGACTGTGAAGCGCCTATTTACTGATAACGCTTGTTATAGGCTTTTTTGAATTTCGTTTGCCTGCTAAGTTGCGATCTTTTTTTCAATTAAAAAACATTATTCAAAAGATCGCAACTTAGCAGGCACCTTCTTAAAACACTATATAAAATGAAAGGATTATAATTGGTTTTATGATGAGTGTATTATTCTTTTGTTAGGGTAATCTAGTTTTTTGGTGATCTTTTTTCTTTTACAAACAACCCTGCAGTATACTTATCATACAACTCAAACAAAAATTCAATCCTCTTTGTTTCATTAATAAAAGGTTGCGGTCGGTAACAAAGATCAACAGCTTTATCAAGCGCCTGATGTGCTTTTACTAATTCCGGCGGCATGGTGTTAGGATCATACAAATCTGCTAAGCTTGCATCAGGAAATTTTGCTCTTGCATCTAAAACATTTTGTGCTGCTGCTTCTACTGCTTGTTTTTGTTTTTCATTGGGATTTTCTGGCCAAGGGAAGTTATTATAAACAATTGCATTAGAATATATATAATCACTTTTCATTCTGCCACAAACAGATCGCATCCATGCCATGTGCATAATGCTATGCAAAACACCAAAAGAAAATAAGGACGCATTAGGCATGTAAGATGCTGTATTATTGACAATATAGTTTGGTTCTAAAAAAGCAAGAGGTATGTATTTTCTTCTTTCAGATGATACTTTTGGAAATAATAAATATTTTGATTTTGGTTGCCTATCTTCAGTAAAAAGCGTTGGAAAATCTGCCCATTTTCTTGTTCTTTCTTTAGGACTACTCAATCTAAACTTTCTCACATCTTCTATTTTTTGGATAACCAATGGTATATTTTTATAATCATGTGGAGAAGCATCTTTCAACCATAAACACCATCTTAAATTTCCTTTTATAAAATCGCCACCACCTATAAAGGGTCTAACAAATTTTTGAATTTGCGGAAAGTTTTTAAATAGAAAATCTCTTTCTTCAATTGTAATAAGCAGATGTCCTGCATCGGTTGTTTCACTACCTTTTATAATTTCAGGAACATTACAAACAGGTTTATTTCTTGAAACAACAAATAAATCTTTCCCTTCAACCAAATAAGGATTTATATTTTTTACTTTCAATTCGTGTGGCTCTGCTTTTATATTTTCATACTCAAAAATTCTTTTCTCAGTTATATCAAAATTTGCAAAGCCAATTATTACAACATGCACAGCAGCATTTGCTCTTGCTTCATTTCCCCATTTAAAAGTTCTGTGAGCAAAATGAATTTTTATTTTGTACTTATTAAATAATTCATTCCATAAAATGCTTACCTGTTCTCCCTGAGAAATGGAGTTAGTGCTTACGAATGCACAACGTGTATTATGAGATTGCTTCGTCGTCGTGCCTCCTCCTCGCAAAGACGAACCCCCGTGCGGTTCGCCAGCAATGACGTTGTGCTCCTGCATGTATTGTGCTGCTTTAATATACCATGCAGCTACATAATCCAACACCCCTGCTCCTTTCACTCCTGCAAAAATTAATTCCATATCTTTTTTCTGCAAAGCGTTTTGATATTTGCTTCCAACAAAAGGAGGGTTACTAAAAATGTAATCAAACTTCTGTTCGCCTTTTTCCCAGGGCAATGGCTCTATTAAACTTTGCCAATCTGTTTGCAATGCATTGCCATTTTTAATGGTTGCGCTTTTTCGCAAAGGCAAACGAACATAATATTCTCCAAAAGTTTCACTGGCTTTCATATTCATTTGATGATCTATCAGCCACATAGCAACCTGTGCAACCTGTGCCGGAAATTCTTCATACTCTATTCCATAAAACCTGTCAACATCCAATAAAAAATAATGTCCTATATCTGTTACAGTTTGATTCTTCAATAAAATTTTTACGATCTCCATTTCGAGCAATCGTAATTC
>DATCOF010000194.1:0-5515 GCA_036564845.1 Chitinophagaceae bacterium
CAGTTATGGGGCTGACTTAATATTAAACTAAAGAAGGGGAAAAGATTGTTGTACAAGCCAAAAGATGGTCTTCTAAAGTAGGTATAGGAGCTATTCAGGAAATAATTGGTGCAAAGGGCTATTATAATGCAAATAAATGTATAGTTGCTACTAATAATTTTTTCACTCCAAATGCTGAAAATTTAGCTTCTAGTAGAGTTGAACTTTGGGATAGATCTAAACTTTTAGAAATTATGAGTAAATTTACTGGTAGAGAAATTGCTAAGGAAGCTGTAAATCAAATAGATATTAGTCAAAGAGTTATTTGTCCCAAATGCGGATCAGAAATGATTTTAAAAAAAGGAAAATACGGTAGCTTTTATGGCTGCTATAAATATCCAAGATGTAAGTATACTAAAAATATTAGTAATATGGGGGTTGTGTAGTAATGGGACAGAAACGGCAATAGAATTACCTTTTATTACCAAATAGTTTTTTATTCATTGGTTGCAATGGTCTCAGCTTTCCAGATAATATTTCTTTTGCTGAGTCAAATGAATAATGCCCTACAATATTTATATGATCATAGCCAAGAGGAGAAAGTCGTTTTACGTCATCTAAATTCACGATATACCCTGCATTTCGAATAGCATCTAAGGCTTTTTCCATATAGACTGTATTCCAGAGGATAATAGCGTTTGTAACTAACCCTAATGTATTTAATTGATCTTCCTGACCTTCACGATGAGGTTGATGAATCTCTCCTTTCTTGCCATATATAACGATTCTTTTAAGCCCATTTTCCGATTCCCCACGATTTAGTTGTGTCAAAATACGCCTGCGATAATTCTTGTCATCCAAAAATGACAGTTCGTAAGTGGTCTTAAAAATTCGTCCGAATTCGCCCATTGCACGACCAAGCATAGTTGGCTTCCCGCCTCTTTGTAACATTTTTATAAGATTTGTAGGATTTATGGTTCCAAGTTTGAGTGAACCAGCGACCCTAAGCATATCATCCCAGGACTTAATTATAAGTTCTTCACGTAATTTGTGTTTAGATAGACTATTCAATACACCATAGTCTGCATTTGGATCAAATCGCCAAAGCCTTGTACTTCCTATATCAGCAAGACGTGGGCTAAAGCGATAACCCAATAATGCAAATAATCCAAATATAATATCACTGTATCCGGCGGTATCTGTCATTATTTCACGAGGTTTAGACGTTGTCTGTTGACCTAAAACCAATTCAAGTAAATATAAGGAATCACGGATAGTTCCTGTAATAACAAGTTTATTTAGTCCAGCAAATTGGTCACTGATAAGATCATAACTTGTTATGCCACGTCCAATGCCGAAATAACGTGGGTTGGGACCTGCATAAATAGTTTTTGGTGGTACAACAAATCTAATTCCATCTGCAGACGCAACATCCCCTTCACCCCATGATTTAGCTAAAGTCATCTTAGAGATATGATCAGCAAGGACAGCATTTGCCTGTGTAATTGTCTCTGTACGAAAATAGTTTTGTTCCACCCATGTTAATCTGTCATATTCCAGTGCAGGTATGCCTGGCTGAACTACGGGTCCAAGTCCGATATTACATGCCTTGGCTATGAAAATAGCACATATGCTAACAGACAAATCTTTGATTCTAGAATTACCTTGACTTATATGAGTAAATTGGTCTGTAAATCTGGTTAATGCAGTTATCTCCATTAATAATCCTGGTAAATCTGTATTGGGCATTAGAGATTCAATCTGCTTCCTCAACAATACTAAAGACTTTGACTCTTCAAGTCGGTTAATGTGAGAGAGAACAATTTTTTCCTTACCCTTAATCATCTCAACTCGAACTTCTGGATTATCATCCCAATTTTTAATTGTATTCTTAAATGCAATATCCAAGTTTTTCTTTAATGGATTCAACGATTCTTCCGCATTCGAAGGCCAACCTAATGTGCTTAATACCTTGCTTTTAACACTTTCCCAAGCTGGTCCCTGTAAAAGTTTGATTCTTGGATCATTGTATCTATCACTTTTTTCTAGATAGATATCATAATTTTTAATACCTTCAAGCATTTTTTCTATTGCCCAGAAAGTATAAGGACAAGAGCTTATCATATCCCCTTTAAAAACAACTCTTTTCCAACTTGCTGAAATTCCCACAGTGGGTGCATCCGCAAACTTATTTTTTCTGGTCTTTGACTCAACTTTCGAAAGAAAATCCCATGCAGCAAGAGCAGGTTGTCCTGCTGCTGATGCCCTAAATTTAATAGTGGCTAAAAGTGCTGGAAGAAATCTACGAATGGAAGTATAATACCTAAAGAGTTCTTTGTACTCAACAGTCTGATCTATTGGTCTCGTAAGAGTATCTATCATTCCAATGGCCAATTTTAACCGTTCTTTGGGTATGCTTGAAAATATGGTTTTTCGTATTGTTTCATCGGGTACCTTTTCATCCAACAACAACAAACAAGCTCTACTGAGTTCTCGTGCTGAGCTGTCCAGATCTTTCAAAGATCGTAGTCTTTCTTTTTCTCCTTTTCTGTTTGCACCATTGAATAAAGTTGAAAAATATCGTTCCATATAGTCGATGATATCATCTTGGGAACTGGTAGTATATGTTATAGCGAACGCAACTAATGTTGCCATGCGACGTTCATCTGGCATCCTTTCAATGGTTTGAGCTCTAGCGATTGAAGCATACCGGGATAAAACAGATATTCTTCCTATAGGTATTCTGGATATGTTCCATTGATAAGCTCCTATTGAATAAATCATTTTAAATCGTTTAATTGCTTTTAAAAATCCACTAGGAGACTCATGTGTTACAGACTGTCTAAGCATTTCTAAACCGGTTTTATTTTTAGCATCTACTATAAGCAATTTTTCAAGTATTTCTCGTTGATTGGCATCCGGAAGAGAAGCTAGTTTATGCCATAACCTTGAGGTTGCACGTTCACGAATTTGAGATATAAGCCTTTCTAAAACTGTAGCACCAGGTAATAATATATTTTGTTCTATTAACCTGGCCATAGTAAGGTCAAAAACAACACTTGGACGTTCGGGTGCTAGCCAAAAGTGATTATATAGCCAACGGACTAACATAAAATGGTGAGGCTGTTTCATAAAATCATGATATCCGTATATTTCCCTAATTTCTTGTGTGTGATTTCTAATAGTTCTGCTATTCCAATAATCAGACAGAGCATTTACATCAATATCTAATTGCTGAGCCACATATACAGAAACATTATCGGGTACATTTGCCGGTTCAGATAAAAATGTACCCAAAAATCTCACCGTTCCAAGTTGTATGGCAAATCCTAAACGATTAGAATCACTTCGCAGTTGAAAAATAATCATTCTGTCTTGATCATCCAACCAAAAGTATTTTGCTAGTTGATCTGATCCAAGTTCTTCAGTAAACTTACCGTATCGAGCTTTCTGTTCACAGGTCAAAAAATCCGCAGACATTAAAACATCTCCTGTCAAAAATGATGTTATTTAAGAATTAGTAATTTTACTAAAAATTACTGTATCCAATCTACTAAAATAGCTATTGGAGTAATAGGAGCATTTGTGTACTGAAAAATAGTTACTATAATAAAATCTTTAATATCTTTGGCGATCATAAAGAAAAATGAAGTTGCTACCTTGTTTAGTTAATGAATATTATAAGAATGATATGTAATAAATTTACCATAGATTATGCTCATTTTATGTGCTACAAAAATTTCTTCAATTCATTAAGTTGCCATTCTCGTTCAAAGGTTATAGCGTCGATATCATTTGAACTAATTAAGCCTATTGTTTTTATTGCATAATCTGATGCTACCATTGCATGTTCTCTCATATGTCCACTTGATACTGCTTGACCAACTACTCTTAATGCTGTTTTCTTTATTTCCGAATCGCACTCACGAGCAATTTTATGAATTTTAAAGCCAGCCTGTCTTACATCATACATCCTCGCTTTACCTGTCTGCCATAATTCATTTACTATAAATCCACCAACTATTGCATCTATCGAATTATAATCTATATCTACAGTATCCAAAATATGTTTTGCCATGAGTAACGACCATTTTGCTAAATCTACTTGGTTCATTTTTTCATATAGTTCATCAATTTTCGCCCTTAATTCACTATTATCTTTTATCTTTATTTTCACTTTTGTTGGCATAATACACCTCCTCAAAATATGAATAATATTTGCTTCACAATAAAATACGAATCTGAATTAGCTTTCAAATATAGTGGTACTGATCTCTTCTATTACCTTGTATAGAGTCGGTTTTGTGATACTAAACATATCACACAGGTCTTTCACTGTTGTTTTTTTCTGTTGATACAACTCATATAGAGCCTTTTTTTTATTATCATCAAGTTTGGGTTTTCTACCACCCTTTCTTCCTCTGGCTCTCGCTGCTTCTAATCCTTCTTTTGTTCTTTGGCTTATTAAATCTCTTTCAAATTGGCTTATTCCAGCCATAAAAGTAAACATCAATTTTCCTTGAGGTGTTGTGGTATCTAACCAGCTTTCTTTTAAGCTTTTAATATTAGCACCCTTCCTCTCAATCTGATCAACTAAGCCAAATAGATCTTTTGTACTCCTACTTAACCTTGTAAGATCTGATACTAATATAACATCACCTTTTCTTAATTTATCTAGTAGCCTATTTAATTCTGGTCTATCTGCTTTTGTTCCAGTTATTTTTTCTTGTATTATTTCTTCTGCACCTGCAGAATTTAAAGAATCTAATTGTCTATCTAAATTTTGTTCCTGAGTACTTACTCTTGCATATCCAAATTCCATGATTCAAACATCCCTTCATAGTAATCTATATTAATATGGTAAATTAAACGGTTAAATCAGTCAATATATTTACTATGAATTATTTACTAAGTTTATTTACTATTCAAATGGCTTATCTTCATTTTTATATTTACCCAATGAGAAAGTAAAATAAACGAGCGTTTGATTTACCGTCTCGTATAGGTAGAATACGTTTATGCTTGTTACAAATAGCATGGATTAATATGGTAATTCTATTGCCGTTTCTGTCCCATTACTACACAACCCCCAAATTCACCAAGTGCAGCAGCTAAACTTATACTAGGGAGAAGTGCTAATGGATGGACTGAATGGAGAACTTATGAAGGCGATGTTCTTGATAGTTTTAGAGAAAAGGAACCTTATGTAACAAAATAGAATCTAAATAGATATCATTAATATAGGTATATTAATGATACGTACTTTGCCTAGTTTGAAAATGTAGGTAACATAGTGCAAAAAATCATAGCAGTCAATTTATATAATTTTATATAAATTGACTGCTAAACAAACCCTAATTTATTTTTTTTAATATATGCTGTAGGCCAATAATAAGTTGTAGCGAAACCTATTGAGGTTATTTCTGTAATGGATACTAAAGGGAAGATTACACCTTTGAGATTAAGGATAGAAAGGGATGACGAGTCCTTACAAGTAATTAAAGTTGATAAAGTTATCACTAGAGCAAATGAAAAA
>DATCOF010000195.1:0-3648 GCA_036564845.1 Chitinophagaceae bacterium
AAATATTCCGGGTGAAGAAATGGAAGGTGTTGAAGATGCCATCAGTTTTATTTACGACATAAGAACAAAAGGTTATCCAAATGTTGCAGTAGGAGAAAAAGTTGCCGTGATCGGAATGGGTATGACAGCAATTGATGCAGCAACACAGGCAAAACGTTTGGGTGCAAAAGAAGTAACAATGGTGTATAGAAGAAGCGAAGCAGAAAAAAATTGTACCCAGATCGAACTCGATATTGCCATGCTTGATGGCTGCAAAATTCAATGGCTTGCTGCACCCGTTGCCATTGCAGGAGAAAATGGAAAAGTAAAAGCTTTGGTTTGCGATGTAATGAAACTCGGCGCTCCCGATTTCTCTGGAAAGCCTGCACCAATAAGAACCGGCGAAACAGTTACCATAGAATGCGACATGGTAATTAAAGCAACCGGACAAAGTCCTTTCATGGAATTGGTTGAACAAAACGGATTAGAAAATAACAAAGGGAAAATTTTAGTAAAAGAAAAAGCTATCACAAACATCAAAGGAGTTTTCGCAGGTGGCGATGCAGTGAATGGTGGCAAAGAAGTGGTAGATGCAGTGCAGGCAGGGAAAGATGGAGCAGCAGCGATCTTGCATTATTTGATGCTTCAGATTTAAGTGATAAATTTATAGTTCAAAAAGAAGATTATGTTAGACTTAAAAGAAAAATACATTCTAAATAAGCAACAAAAGCAGGTTGCCGTGCAATTGGATATTAAAACTTTTAAACGGATAGAAGAAGTTTTGGAAGATTATGCATTAGCTCAATATATGAAAGCATCAAAAAATGATGAAAAACTAAATATTGATGAAGCCAAATCTTTCTATAAAAAACTTGCAAAAAAATAGCTGTGCAAGTAACATACACCAAAACCTTTTTAAAAGATTTAGCGAAAGTAACTCCCATTAAACGAAGACAACAAATTGAGAAATTTGTATTTGAAGATTTACATCTTCTCTCATCCATTGAAAATTCGGGGAACATTGAAAAAATGACTGGTTACAAAAATCATTATAAAGTTCGCTTTGGTGATTACAGAGTTGGACTTCTAAAAAACAATAACACAATCGAATTGCAGAGAGTATTAAACCGTAAAGAAATTTATAAGTTTTTTCCCTGACTTCAATAAAAAACCATGGCAGACATCTCAGCAAATTTTCTCGGCATAAAATCCCCAAACCCTTACTGGCTGGCAAGTGCGCCGCCGACAGATAAAAAGATAAATGTGCTCCGTGCCTTTGAAGCAGGGTGGGGCGGTGTTGTTTGGAAAACATTAGGAAGCCAGGTAAAAAATGTTTCCTCACGTTACTCTGCCGTAAACTTCAACAACACAAGAGTAATGGGCTTTAATAATATCGAACTCATTTCTGATCGCCCTTTAGACATCAACCTTAAAGAAATAAAAGAAGTCCTTAAAGAATTTCCCGACCGTGCAATGGTTGTTTCACTCATGGCAGATAATGATAAACAAAGCTGGTACGAACTCATAAAAAAAGTAGAAGACACAGGCGCTCATGGTTTCGAACTAAATTTCGGTTGCCCACACGGCATGACCGAAAGAGGCATGGGCGCTGCCGTTGGGCAGGATCCTGAAATTGCAAAGATGGTAGTAGAGTGGGTGATGGAAGCCGCACACATTCCCGTTATCACCAAGCTAACACCCAATGTTCACTCCGTTGTGCCAACAGGCAAAGCAGTTGTGCAGGCAGGCACCAATGCACTCTCTCTCATCAACACCATTCAATCCGTTACAGGAATTGACCTTGATACATTCGTTCCCAATCCTTATGTTGCAGGCAAAAGTGTTTTCGGTGGTTATTGCGGGCCTGCAGTAAAACCAATTGCATTAAAATTTTTGGCAACCATTTCTCAAAATGAAATAACAAACAAAGTTCCCATCAGCGGAATTGGTGGCATCAGCACCTGGAAGGATGCCGTGGAGTTCATGCTCCTCGGCGCAAGCAACGTGCAGATTTGCACCGCCGCCATGAAGCATGGCTTCCGCATAATTGAAGACCTCTGCGAAGGGCTCAACAACTACATGGACGAAAAAGGTTTTAAAACCATTTACGATTTCATCGGCAAAAGCGTGCCCACACTCACTCATTGGGAAGACCTCGACATCAACTACCACCACGTTGCCAACATCAACCAGGACAAATGCATTCACTGCGGGCTTTGTTACATCGCCTGCGAAGACACATCGCACCAATCCATCAGCATCACCAAAGGCAACCCATACAACACATACGCAATAAAAGAAGAAGAGTGCGTAGGCTGCAACCTTTGCCAGCTAATATGCCCCGTTACCGATTGCATCACAATGATAGAGCGCCGCGTTGCCCCCGAATACATAAACTGGAAAGACTACCAGCGCCTCGGCTTACCGCTAAATGATCATTGATTATTTTAATTAAAAATGTAAAAGGTAAAATGTAAAAGCAAATTTTTTAATTTTTCATTTTGCATTTTTAATTTGATTAGGGGCTGGCATCATTGAATCATTATCGTCATCAGTTCCGGCTATCCGCTGCAAGTCCGGCGCAGCGCCAACTCACAGAACCTTTACCGGGCTTTTCGCTTCTATCCGGGCAGCCTTTGAACAAAATATTTTCTATGAACTATATAACCTTATTGAAAAGTTTATTATTAAAATGTAGTTTGCAAGTAAACTATGAATATTTTTTACTGATACAATTATAAAATTTGGAAAATATTGACCATATTAAAGAACTATTAAATCGTTTTATTCCGGTACAAGTAAGAGTTCAAGAAAATAATAAAAATGAAACTCCTTATTATAATGTCTTTAAAGTATTACGAATTGAATATTTAGAAGCACGTGTTCATACTCCCTTTCTTGCAGATTTATTGAATCCAAGGGGCTTACATTCACAGGGTCAGATTTTTTTAGATTCATTTTTGAAACTTGTATCTCCCGAAAAAAAATGGACTGAATATGAGAAAGAAAATATTGAAATAAAAACTGAGCACAAAACTTCTCAAGGTGTAATTGACATTTTAATTTTTCATCGTAATCAGATAAAACAGAAAAGGTTTTTAATTATTATTGAAAACAAAATATTTGCTTGCGACCAAGAAAATCAAATAGAGAGGTATTATAATTATGCTTTGAAGGATTTAAAAATACCTAAAGAACAAATCCTCTTAGTATATCTAAAACCTACCAGAGATTCTCCCACAGAATTCAGTATTAGTGGAAAGTTGAAAAATGAATTAGATAAGAACGGACTTTTAAAATTATTAGGCTATAGTCCTGATATTTCAGCAATGCTACTTGAATGCAATGAAAGTATAAATTCACAAAAGCTCAAACAAACAATAATTCAATACATCGATATTTTAAAAGAATTTAATTATGGCGAAGAATAAATCTGAAATTCACCAACTCTTAAGTGAGCCAAAAATGTTTGATGCCTCAATTGAACTTCTTAATGAATTTGAAAAGTTTCAAAATGAGTTATTTGTTGAATTCTGGAATAAGTTGATTAAAATCTTTAAAGAAAGTAAATTATTATCTGAGTGGAAAATAGTATTTGCACCAGAAATTGATATTTCTTATTCTGATATAAATATTCTGAATAAAAATTATAAAGAAGGAGTTGTTTAT
>DATCOF010000196.1:0-12756 GCA_036564845.1 Chitinophagaceae bacterium
ATTACAGCAGCAGACATTAATAAGTTACGCCAGCAAACAGGCGCAGGCATGATGGATTGCCGTAAAGCCTTAACAGAAAGCAACGGAGAGTTTGAAGCAGCTATTGATTACCTGAGAAAAAAAGGACAAAAAGTAGCAGCACTTAGAGGTGACCGTGAAGCGAAAGAGGGTGTGGTTATTGCGAAAACAACTGAAGACAATAAAACAGGTTTTATCATAAACGTAAGTTGCGAAACTGATTTCGTAAGTAAGAATGCAGAGTATGTTGCTTTTGCAAAATCTATTATGGAAGCAGCGATTGCAAATAATGTAAAGAGCATTGAAGAATTAAACTCAGTAAAAATTGGTAATGAAACTGTTACTGATAAATTAAATGAGCAGGTTGCAAAAATTGGAGAAAAGATAAGCGTATCAAGATTTGAAAGAGTAGAAGCAGAATTTGTAGCAGCATACATCCACGGTGCTTACAGAATGGGCGTTTTGGTTGGCTTTAATAAAGATGCAGGTGAAGCAGGTAAAGACATTGCAATGCAGATCGCAGCAATGAATCCTATCGCTGTTGATCAGTCATCAGTTGCTCCTGAAGTTATTGCAAGAGAAAAAAATATTGCAATTGAGCAGGTAAAAGCAGAAGGCAAACCCGCTGAAATGGCTGAAAAAATTGCCATGGGTAAGATCGCAAAATTCTTTAAAGAAAGCACATTGCTTGCTCAGCCTTTTGTAAAAGATAACAACAAATCTGTGGCAGAATATTTAAAAAGTATAGATGCTGATCTAAAAGTTACAGAATTTAAAAGAGTAGCATTAGGATAATTTTTCTAAACAATATTTTTAAAGCCGGGACAGTGTTTCGGCTTTTTTGTTTGTTGCTACTCAAACTTTTTTTATTTTATTTTTATAGCTCATTAAAAAATATTTTATGGCAACTAAAACTGATTGGGCAGAAGCCATTAAACCGCTAATAAAAAAATACAAAGACAAAAAACATCCGCTTGAATATAAAAATATTTACCAGCTGCTGGTAATGGTTGTTCTCTCTGCACAGGATTCTGATAAGCACATTAATTCTCTTGTGCCTGAATTATTTAAAATCTTTCCTGATATGGAGTCTCTTAGCAAAGCAACGCCTGAAATGCTTTTTAAATACGTAGGGAAGGTTCGCAATTTTGCTAATAAAGCAAAGTGGCTTACTGTAATTGCAGATAAAATAAAAGAAGATAAAAACATCCCCGTAACCATGGAAGGGCTTACAGCATTGAATGGCATTGGCAGAAAATCTGCTAATGTTATCATGCGTGAAGCTGGCGAAAAAGCAGAAGGAGTGATGGTTGACCTGCACGTTGTTCGTGTGGCGCAGCGGCTGGGAATTGCAACCAGTGCGGATCCTAAAAAAATTGAACAGCAGATAATGGAAGTAATCCCAAAAGAAGATTGGGGCGAAACAGGAATGGCTATTTCGTTTTTAGGAAGAGAGATCTGTCGTCCATCACATCCGCAACATGAAGAATGTGTGATGAGCAGTGTTTGCGAATATTATAAACAAAGTTTAAAATAAATAAAAATATATTTATTTGCCTGGAGACTGAGTGGCAGTTTCCTTATCAAGATTAAATATCAAACTAAACCTTATTGTGTTTGCTAAAGGATTTCTGTTAAAACCACCTCCTGAAGGAATAAGATATGCGAAATTTAAACCAAACATATTGTAGTTTATTCCTGCACCTACTGTAAAATATTTTCGATTTCCTTTAGAAGGAGCCTCATAAAAATAGCCTGCCCTAAAAGCAAACTGGTTATTATACATATACTCTGCGCCTAAAGAAACCTGAACCTCACGTAACTCTTCACCGCCACCACCCGGAGCATCTCCAAAAGAACTGAACCAACTGCTTAATACACCTTTGCTTCTGTATTTAACAATAGCAGCAGAATCTGAAGAAGTATTACCCGTAAACCGGGGAGGAGTTGGAACCAATAATTTATTTATATCTAAACCAAAAGTTACTTTACTGGTTTCATCAAAAACTTTGGTATAAGCAACGCCGATACCTAAATTAGCCGGTATATAATCTTTTTGAGTAGCATCATTTGTATAAGAAATTTTCGATCCCAGGTTGTGAAGAGCAATGCCCCAATTTAAACCGGATACATTGGGGTTACCACCGGTTCCATCATGAAACAAACTTATATCAGCTGCAACCGCAGAGCCAGGTTTATATGAAACTCCAGAATTATTTGGATCTCCTTTAGCAAGGCTTGAATTGATATATCTTAATGCTATACCTAATCCTAACTTATCTGATAGTTTACGTGAGTACCCTACATCAACTCCAAATTCTCTTGGTCTGTAGGTACTGAGATCATTCCCTGAGTTATCAGTAAATTGAATATTACCGAGACTAAAATATCGGAGTGAAGCAGAAATGGCCTGTATCTCATCTAATTGATAATAACCTGCTAAAGAAGCTAAATATACATCACTAAGTCCTAAGCCCTTTAACCATGGAGTGTAAGAAACACTTATTGCTGATTTGCTCTTCGCAAACGGTATTTTTGCCTGGTTCCAAAAAGAGGAGTTTGCATCCGGAGCAGTAGCTATTCCAACATCTCCCATGCCCCCGGAACGGGCATCCGGCAAAATTCTTAAAAAAGGCACGGCTGTAGTTACAACATTAATTTGTTTAGTTTGTGTTTGTGCGCTAACACTTATTGTACTTATCATTATTGCTGATAAGGCAATCAAATTCAACGTTTGTTTCATGCTTATTTAGTCTTAATTAGGTAAAGCTGAAGTAATAACTAAGTAGTTTAGTGGTGTAAAAAAATATGTATTAAAGTAACCCGTTGTGCTATTGCATTTGTGCTACATTATGTGACTATGTTTCTATCGTAGAAATATAAAGAAAGAACAAAATTGAGACTCAATAATCTTCAATTGCACAACGGGTTATTTTTAATCTAATTTAATAATAATTTTATTTATAAATTGGCTTGTTACTATATCGGTAACCTCGATTACATAAGCTCCTTGTGACAGCTTTTTCATATCAATTATTCCCAATGTTGTAAAAAGATTTCCTGCATATAATACTACAACGCCTTGCATGTTTATAAATTTGATAGAGAGCTTTCTGTTTGCTTTATTGTTGATGGTTAGTTTATCTCTCACCGGATTAGGATATATTAATACATCAGATAAAGTATAAGGATCAGGAGTTTGTAAAGAGACAAGATCAAATATATCCGAAGTCGCACTTGCACAACCATTTTGCAATGCCTGCACAGTATATTGTCCTGATACAAGTGCAACATATTGCTGGTTAACAGCACCAGCTATAATTGTTCCGTTTAAATACCACTGATTATCTGTTGCATAAGATGAAGTAAGTGTATTGCCATTAACAGTGATTACCGGTTTTGCAGGTATCGTGTTTACAACAACAGTTATTGATGATGACGGAGAGGAACTGCAATTATTTACAGTAGTGGTAACGGTATAACTACCAGATTGATTTGCAGTATAAGTCTGATTGGTAGCTCCATTTATAATTGTTCCATCTTTATACCATTGATTGCCTGAGGAAGATGAAGAACTTAAAACCACACTTCCTCCCTGACAGAAAGTGGTAGCGCCGGAAGCGGTAATAATTGGTGTTGCAGCATCAGCCGTTACAGTAACTACAATTGCAGAAGATGGAGCAGTACATGTTCCATCACCTGCCCGAACTGTGTAACTTCCACTTTGAGTAGCTGTATAATTTTGAGTTGTTGCGCCCGATATTGCTATGCCATCTTTTAACCATTGTAAAGTTGCCGTAGAGGTGGTAGATAAAACCACACTTCCTCCCTGGCAGAAAGTGGTAGCGCCGGAAGCGGTAATAATTGGTGTTGCAGCCACAGCCGTTACAGTAACTACAATTGCAGAAGATGTAGCAGTACATGTTCCATCACCTGCCCGAACTGTGTAACTTCCACTTTGAGTAGCCGTATAATTTTGAGTTGTTGCACCGGATATTGCTGTGCCATCTTTAAACCATTGTAAAGTTGCCGTAGAGGTGGTAGATAAAACCACACTTCCCCCCTGGCAGAAAGTTGTAGTGCCGGAAGCTGTGATAATTGGTGTTGCAGCCACAACAGTTACAGTAACTACAATTGCAGAAGATGTAGCAGTACATGAATTTATAACTGCTCTAAGTGAATAACTACCGCTTTGTTTAATAACATACGATTGAGCTGTTGCACCTGATATTATTGCGCCATCTTTAAGCCATTGCAGTGAAGTTGCTGTAGCAGTAGTTGATAGTATTACACTATCTCCCAGGCAGATTGTAGTTGCACGGGATGCAGTTATAACAGGAGGTATACATCCTGATGCCTTAAGCGTAATTGTGTATTCCGCTGTGGTATCTTTTGACAAAAAGTTATTTACACTATCGAAAGGAATTGCATAAAAGCGATAAGTAGAATCTAAGGAACCTGCAAAACGCACAGTACCTCCCAATACATTACCAAGTAAAACATAGGGGTTATTATTCTGTGCTCCGTATAATTTATATCTTCTAATACCTACGCCTAAATCGGTTCCTTTAAAATTTAATGTTACAGTTGTATCATTAACTTTTGTGCCGCCGGAAACTCCTCCTGCTGGTGCAGTCCGGTCAATTGTATTTAGCCATGTATTAGTTATTATTGGAGCGTTATTGTCGAATATAATTGAAGCTTTATTGGTTACAATATCATTTGTTACAATATTCTTTTTGTAATTAACAACATAAGAAATACTTCCTTTTCCATTTTTATCATTTACATCAGGAGGCAAAAATCCTCTAAGGTCAGATAAGGGAAGTGTATCTCTTGTAACCGGATCAAGCGATAAAAAACTGTAGTTTAAAATTCCTGTGGAAGTATCCAGTTTGGCATTGACACGTAATAACAAATTCATACCGGGGCGAAGATCCATTGTTGTTGTAAATTCTTTTCTTTGATAAGGTATGTGAAAAAATGAATCTGCTAAACTAAACCCAATCAATTCAAAACTGGAAAGATCGAACTTTGTTTTATCCAGTGTATCTGCTACATAAATGCGTTGTGCGTTTGCAGTAGCTGTTGGAAGGTTTTCAAAATATACTTCATAACCCTGTTTACCTAATCCGGTTATATAATTATTATCTCCGCCATAGCCGCCTGGGCCATCAATTCCATTGGGATCTGCAGCCACACGGCCTCTTATACCTTTTCTATACCGGTCTACAGCATCATTTTTATCTTCACAGGGATTAGCATCGTGATTCATCGTGCTATTTAATCCTCCTAAACCTGCATCTACCATTCTTTTTGTAATGTTTATTTGTCTGACACTGGCATCAGCAATTTTTGCTGCTTCTTCTACAGTTTTTACCCCTGGTATGCAACCCCATGCAGCACTTGCAAAGCCCCACATCATATTGCCTAAGTTATCATAACTCCTATCGGTATTATATCCAAATTGGCCTGCCATGCCTGAAGTGAAATCAAGAGCAAATCCTGCAACACTGAATGCACAACCAACAACAGGAAGAAGGCCGGCCACGTTAAATGCATCATCAAGCACCTGGTGTGTACAGTCCCACTCATTTGGTGAGCCAAACATTCGTTTTCCTACCCAGAAATCCACATAATTTACATCGCCATGGACTAATGGAACTTTCAGCGTATACGAATAAACAAAGCTTTGTCCGGCATTCAAAGCTGGAATCATAAAATTATGAAGCTTTCCCTGATATGGTTCTCCAAATGAACTATCTAAAGCAATCTCTGTAGGGATGGAATCATAATTCATTTTATTATCCGGTTTAACAAAAGTATCAAAACCCTGCCCCGGTCTATCCTCTGCCCCATTCTGTGCACTTGACCATACATTAATTGATTTAGCAACCATTCCACCTGTATTTGTTATTACTAATCGCTGTGTAACTGTAGTGCCTCCTCTGCCAACTTCGGGCCCTAAAATAGATAGCTCAAGTTCAGGAGAGTAATTAACAATGCCTGTTGGTATGGATCCTACATGCAATCCTCCAATTATAGTAGTATCATATCCATTTGCAAAATGAAGATTTACATCATAAACACCAGGTGTTGCTGTGTGCAAATCAAAAGCGCCTGTAAAGAATTGTTGCTGATAGGCAACTTTAGCATAAGAAGTAATATTTGCCGATCCATTTTTTAATGTTACTACCACGTTTGTATCCAAACCACCGCCATAAAAATTCATGAAAATATCTCCTCCCGCCAAAGCAGTATCCGGAAAATATTTTTCCAGTCCTGTAAATAAAGGAAGAACGATGGAATCTTTTCTACAGCCAGTACCCGCAACTAATTTTACAAAGTGATTTCCCTGTGGAAAAGTAAACTGAGGATTACTAACCGAATCAATTCCAAGGTCATGAAAGTTCCAAAGTACCTTATGTGAAATATTGTTTTGTGAGCTGTCTATAAAACTATACAAATTTGCAAACCTTACCCAACTGAAATTTGCTCTTACTTTATAAAGCTGGCATAAATTAATAGTAGTATCATATAGCAAACTCCATTGCCCCTTGCTGTCCTGCGCTCTTATATACAACCTCCGTGTATCGGCACCATTGTCGGGTATTTGAAAATTAAATGTTGAATCTATAATATTAGCCTGCTGAACAGGAACGTTTATTCCATTTCCAAAGCCGGGATCAACATCAATAAAATATTCAAGCTTATTTATAACTATTGCTGAATCATTGCCAGCAGTTTTTACAAAGGCTGTACTGTAATAAAGGCTCCATTTTTGCGCATCATCCTGTGCACGGATGTAAACAATATGCACCCCGTTTGAAAGAGCAGATATATCAAAATTAAATGTAGAATCTATTAGCTGGTTATTATTAAGATTAATTTGTTTACCATTTCCGAAACCGGGATCTATATCAAAAAAATATTCTACTTTTTTTATTGCTTGGCTATAAGAAGCAGTAAAACAAAACAATAATGAAACAATAAATAACCATCTTCTCATGTATAAAATTTGCATAAAAAGTTTTTAAGATGATTAATTATTGGCTTTAATCTTCAGGTGTACTTTTAATCCGCCGGTAGTTGTGCCGTTTTGCGGAACATCAGCAAAATAAATATTGGGGATGGCAGGTATTCCTGAAAAAACATATTTCGTGTTAGGTGTGCCATAAGCCCCTGCATCGGTACCGTCGTTTCCATAACCAATAGCTACGCTACCCAGTTTTAATTGGTATATACCATCATTACTGCTGATGGCGGGGTTGGTATAAAGTACATACGTATTAGCTCCATCTGCATTAGTGATATTTGTACCACCCGGAAAAATATTTATATTACTTACATTATGATCAGCAGATGCCATACCGCAACCGGTATAAGTCGTGCCGGTGCCGGTATTAATCATTACATTATTAATAAAATTTCCATTACAAAACCTTGATCCGTCATCAATTGTCCCTCTCATTGAATTATTTTGAAAAGAATAGCTGTAAGGTGGAGATGAAAAATTACTTCCTATATACAGATAAGGCTGACCTTCTATTATATTATTTTTAAATAAAACACCACTTGCATTATTAAAATAACACAGAACCGCGGCATTTAAATCTATATAGCATTGACTGATTGTAACGTTGGTGGAATTTATAATAGCTATACTCTGATGCTCACCTCCATTGGCAGGGTTGGATTCAATTCTGCAGCGATTAATAGAAATATTGAAAGTTGCATTTATATTAATTCTATTATTAGAATTATAATCGTCCTGAGAACGTGGTTCAAAGCTAAGCCCTGATATTATACTGCCTTGCGAACCTGAAGTAAAAACAAGTTGTATAAGCATCGCTTCATTTAAATTTGCCTGTGTATAAGGGCTATTATTTTGGCCAAGAAAGTATCCGGGACCATAGATTACCACTGGCTTTGATACAGTTGCTAATCCATAATTTATACCTGATCCCTGCATTAAAATAATGCTTCCTGCAGGTACACTGTCTAAAGCACCCTGCAATGTTCTGTAATTGGCTGGGGTGCCTTGGGTATTGTTTAAAATATAAGTGTTTTGGGCAAATAAATTATTGAAAATCATAGTTAATGAAAATAGTAAAACTAGCTTGTGCATAAAGTGAATTTTAATTTTTAAAAAAAAGAATTTTTAATTTTAATTGGATGGAATACCAGCAGGATATTAAAATTGAAATCAAAGGTTCAACAATAAAAAAGCTAAGGCAATACTCAATTTGTAGTATTCATTTTTTTAGATCAACGTAAGAGCATGTAATTATTGAATCAGAAAAAAAATCTATCTTGATAAAAGTTTTAAAAAAAGGGGTGCGTTTCAAAATTTTGAATAATCAGCTATAAACTGCTTTATGCCAAACTGCTTTTATGCCTTTTGTTTTTTATTTCTTTTTTCCCCGTGCGCTGCTCAAAAACACATTACTATAAATCAATTAAAAGCAAACATTACTGCATCAACAAATCCATCTCAAAAATTAAATGCTTTATTTTCTTTATGCGATGAGTGGGAATCTTACAGCCAGGATACATTAAAAAAATATGCTGATGAAGCACAGCAAATTGCCATATCACAAAAAAATAAACGTTCAATTATTTTAGCTGATTATTACCAGGCCATATGGCTTTTTCAAATAAACAATATGGATTCTGCCATAGTAAAAGCAACCAGCGTTTTAAACACGTACAAAAAAAATTTTCCGTATGATGAAATGTATGTAAAGCTATACGCCTTAAGATCAAATGTGCTGCTTAGAACTGCAAAGATGGATGAGCTGATGTCTCAAAATTTTGAATGGATGAAACTGAGTGAAGATCATAAAGACACGCTCGGTATTGCACGCGCTAATGTTGGCTTAGGCAATGTAGATTTAATAATAAAAAAATATGAAGAAGCATTAATGTATTATAAAAAGGCATTGGCTTTAATGCAAAACCCTGTTTACAAACGCAAGCTTAGTTTCATTTATAATAACATCGGAATAATATTTTATCATCTTGCAAAAGAAGATTCATCTCTTTATTATGTAAAAGAAGGAATAAGATATTCAAGAGAAGATGAAAATAATACAAACCTTGCCAACGCCATGTTTCTGTATGGCGGTATGCTGGCAGAGTTTCACCACTTAAAAGAAGCTGAAGAAAATTTTAAAGCAGCTGTAGAGGTAAGAAAAAAAGTTGGAGATGTTTATTACCTGATAACCGACATGGCCCAGTTTGCATTATTTTATGCTGATAACAATGAACCGGATAAGGGTATTGCTTTATGCAAAGAAGCACTGGCATTGGTACAAAAAAATACGATCGACTATAGCAGCCTTAATACTATTTATGAATCGTTGGCAAAAAATTATTTGGTCTCGAAAAAATATAAAGATTATAGTGAAACACTGGTGAAACAAATGTCTTTGAAGGATTCTTTATACAAAAAAAATTCTGCTAAGGCTTTGGCAGAAATTCAAACCAAATATGAACTTCAAAAAAAGGAAAACACTATTGTAAAACAAAAGCTCGATATCACCCAAAGAAATAATTTATTGTATGGCATATCAGGTTTTTTAATATTCGCTATAATAATTGCAGTTGTTTTTTTTACAGGGTATAATAAAAGGCAAAAGCTTAAAGAAGAATTATTATTGAAAGAAGAAAAACGCCAAAGTGAAATTGCCATAAAAGAAGCGGGAGAAAAAGAGCGCCGCAGAATATCCGCAGACCTGCATGATAACATGGGTGCCTACGCAACCGCGATTATTGCAAACGTTGATGATGTTATCACAAATAAAAAAGCTGTTAATGAATCTGCTTTCGCAAACCTGAAAACCAATGCAGGCGAGCTTATGAGCAATCTCCGAGATACTATTTGGGCCTCTAATAAAGAAAATTTTTTATTAACCGCAATAAGCGACCGGTTTAAAAATTATGTACAAAAAATAAATCCGGCTTACCCCGGCATTACTGTTGAAATTGAAGAAGAAATTACCAATGACATTTTATTTTCACCGGTGCAGGCGCTTAATATTTTCCGAATTCTACAGGAAGCTTTTACCAATGCTATAAAACACAGCAACGCAAATACGATCAATATTTTCTTTAAAAGTGACGAGGAATTACAGGTATCTATCAGCGATAATGGAACAGGAATTACTGACACAAATTATATAAATAATGGCAATGGAATAAAAAATATGAGAGCAAGAGCACGGGAATCAGATTTAAATTTATCTATTAATGAAAATGAAAATGCAGGAACTGTAATTTGTATTACTTCCCAAAAACTACTACAAACTTAGTATTGGATGATAAGCATTTAGTAACTCTATTTGTAAAATATAATATGAATACATTAATTGCCTTAGCAGATGATAAAGCTATAAACCGAAATACATTTCAGGAAAAAGTAAGAATGTTCAATCACCTGGAAATGGTATTTACAGCGGTTAACGGGCACGATTGCCTGGAGCAATTAAAAGGATTGCCCTTGGTAAAGCAGCCAAAAATAATTTTTATGGATCTTGAAATGCCGGAGCTTGATGGTATACAAACCATACAAATTGCCAAGGCGCTCTATCCGCATATTCACTTTATTGTATTAACTATTTTTGATGATGATGAAAAAATTTTTGAAGCTATTCGTGCAGGCGCAGGTGGTTATTTGCTTAAAGATGAAAGTGCTGAGGAAATTAATGCAGCAATACATACTATGCTTAATTTGGGAGGAGCTCCCATGAGCCCGGCAATTGCCCGCAAAGCATTAAATATACTTGGAAGAACAAATTATGATACTTCATATACATCAAAAAATAATGAAATGGATGGCCTGTTATCTGGGAGGGAAAAGGAAATTTTGCAACATACTATAAGCGGCTGCGATGCAAAGCGTATAGCAGAGATAACAGGAATAAGTGTGCTCACAGTGCGCAAGCATATTTCAAATATTTATCAAAAACTTCATGTAAATTCCAAGGCACAGGTAATGAACCTTGCTCATGAAAGAAAATGGTTTTAATAATTATCAATATTTTCTCAGTCACTATTTAAATACAATGCAATACTGTAAATAACTTTTCCATTATCTTGCAGCGGTTTTAAAATCTAAAATCGTAAATCTAAAATCTGCAATAAATAATGCTCCCCCGCTACAAACGTGTTCTATTAAAAGTTTCCGGTGAATCTTTAATGGGTGATAAAACTTTCGGTCTTGATTCTGATGTATTATCAAAATATGCGGAGGATATAAAATCAATAACCGAGCTTGGTGTGCAGGTAGCTATTGTTATCGGTGGCGGAAATATTTATCGCGGCATGAACGAGGCTGAGACTGGGATTGAGCGTGCACAGGGAGATTACATGGGAATGCTTGCAACAGTAATTAATGGTATGGCATTACAAAGCGCTTTGGAAAGAGCGGGAGTTTATACACGACTGCAAAGTGCAATAAAAATGGAACAGATCGCTGAGCCTTATATTAGGCGCCGTGCCATAAGGCATTTGGAAAAAGGACGCGTAGTGATCTTTGGCGCAGGAACGGGAAACCCTTATTTTACTACCGACACTGCGGGTTCGTTAAGAGCCATCGAAATAAAAGCTGATGTTATTTTAAAGGGTACACGAGTGGATGGAATTTATACTTCCGATCCTGAAAAAGATACTACTGCAGAAAAATTTGAAACCATAACTTTTAGTGAATGCATAACAAAAAATTTAAAGGTGATGGATATGACCGCCTTTACTTTGTGCATGGAAAATGAATTGCCCATTATCGTTTTTGATATGGATACTCCCGGTACTTTATTAAGAGTTGTTACCGGCGAAAAGGTTGGTACACTTGTTTCAGGATAATTTTAGTGAATGGTGAATGGTGAATTACCAAATTTGTTTACTCCTGGCGATTGATCATTGACTACATTACAATCCATCAAGATAAGCTTTGATGTCGCTTATAGAGGTAGGCTGTAGTTTCAGAGGCACAACCTGGGTTCCATTTAGGCTTGTTTGCCCGGTCGTAATAGTTTCATGGCCTAAATAATAACTGTTGGTTCCTCTCTTTGTAATTGAAACAACAATAGCAGCTTTACCTGAAGGAACTTTTGGTGATGAGAATTTTTTTGATGTTGCATCTCCATACATTCCGGCTACAGACTTCATATCTTTAAAAACAAGATAAACAGAAGTGTTTGCATTTGTATAATCTGCCGGAAGACTTGCCGTTACATTTACTCTTGATCCGGAAGAATCTGCAAAATAATCGCAGTTTATCCAACGCAATCTGTCTGTAACAATTTCATAACCCTGTGATGTTATGGCTATCGCAGCTGATGTGTTTGATGTAGTCTGTATCCAGTTAAATCTTTGCGGATCGCTTTCATCACCGTAAAATAATTTCATCAAAGAAGAGGGGCTGCTGTCAGTGTATTTAATGTAGATTGTTTTGCCCGAAGTTAAATGTAATTCTTCATTATCTTTTCTTATCCTTATAAATACTTCTCCCCCGGAAACCAGTATTCTGCCTGATGATGTGGTTGGTTTATCAAGTCTTACCATATCGCCTTTTTGCTTAACCAGTATGGTTTCTACATAGATCTTTCCTGTTGCTAACTGGCCATTTGAAAGTTGCAAACTTGCCGGAAGAACTATTACTGTTAACCCATCTGATGTTTGAAAGGTGCCCCCTGCAGTAGCATCAACACTATCAAGAAAATTATCTTTTCTTAAAAG
>DATCOF010000197.1:0-2340 GCA_036564845.1 Chitinophagaceae bacterium
CGGCATACATTGCAGGTATACAGGCACATTTGAATATGATGCAAGCCAAGCTAACTGAATGGCAATCCTCCGGTTATACTAATACTAATCCTGATATGGCTCCTATGGATCAAACTGCCATCAATACTTATCTTCTGAGTAATGCGGTTTGCCAGAATGGAGGTACTTTGAAAATGTCAGATATCATGTTGCAAAAATATGTTGCAATGGGTTGCAGTATTGAAAATTGGAACGACATGCGTCGCTTTGATTTTAGCGCTGGCGATGTAGGCGGCTTCGGCGTTATTTATCCCGGGTATGATCGGGGACCTTTATTTACAGGCCAGGCTCAGTTGACAGGTGGTGCCCCAACAGATCCCAGATATTGGATGCGTCGCTGGTATTTACCTCCAACTTATGAAATAAATTACAACTCGGTAAATACATTTGCCTTAAATCCCCATGCTGCTGATCCAAATATTTGGAGTATGCCTGTTTGGTGGGATTGTGCAACAGATGATGAATATTATGGATATCTAAAATAATAGTAATATGGTGATCTGTTTCCGATTATAGTCAAGCTGTATAACCTTAATTTTATTCTACCAGAATAAAAAAAATAAGGCTGTCTTAAAAGGGCAGCCTTTTTAATTTTCATTTTTTGGGGAGGGTTAATACCACTCCCGGAGTGGACTGATCCTCCCACTATCATATATGCAGCTAAGGATATGTGGTGTTTGCGTATCTGTGTGTTGAATAGGTTTTGTTACAAAGCCTGAAGAATAGAAATACCTCAGCACAATAGATTCAGAACTCCTTACCTCTAGCAGTTAGAAAATGCGGATGTTTTAAATTTAAGCGATAAATTATACCAAGATGAATTACAATATAGTCCAAAAAGGGTTTGTAAAAATGTAGCTGAAAGCGCAGGTGCTTTTTACAGTGGATTGGTTAATACCTTCTGTTACCTCACAGATAAAGTCGCTCAGCATTTCAAGGGAGTTAAATAATCTATTTGTAAAAGTTCTTTTAAGTTTGGCCCAAATCTTCTCTGCCGGGTTTAGTTCCGGGCTGTAGGGCGGTAAAAATAGTAAGACAATGTTTTCAGGAATGATCAAGGATTTGGCTTTATGGAAAGCGCCATTATCCAGGACTATTATTTTAAACTCATCCGGGTTTTGTAATGAGAACATATCCAGGAAGATTTGAAAATTAGCTGCATTGCAAGTAGGTATTTCCAGCATAAAACTATCGCCGGTAATGGGAGAAAATGCACCAAACAAATACAAAGATTGAAACACCTGATGAAAGGGACAGATGGGCTTTACACCTTTGGCAGTAAGAGCCTTCCCGTTTTTTGTGAATAAGCCAAACCTACTCTCATCCTGAAAATAAAGGTTTATCGTTTTGTATTTTTCCTGGTAATCCCGGCTAATTTCTTTGCAGGTTTGACTGAAGTTTTTTTAAAAATGGTGACTGCTTCTTCATCTTTTTTTACATGGCTTTTACGGGCCACTTTAACCTTTGAACCAAAATGGCGTATCGAATATTTTAATAGTGTATTGTATTTTATTGTCTTTTTAAATTCCGCTTCTGCCCAGGTTAAAAGCTCTATATATCCACGCAGGCCGTTTTTAGGATCCTGTAATTTTTTCCCGATCAATTTATGCTCTTCTGCTGTAATAGAGGAAGGTCTCCCTTCTTTTCTGTCATGCTTTAATATAGCGCCTATACCGCCCTGTTCGTAAAGTGTACGCCAGGTTTGAACACTATTGTGGTTTACCCCAACAGTATCAGCAACTACTCTTTTGGAAATGCCTGTTGATTCATTTTTTTTAAACTCAATAAGCACCTTAATACGGTTAGCTATCATTGGAATGCTGTCTTTTTGAAGTTTGCGCAACTGGGGCATTGTCTCTTTGATAATTATTTGCTTGGGGGATGACATAGTTAATGATTTATATTATAGTCCAAAAATAAACAAAAAAATCCAATAAACAAATATTGGACTAATTATTTATTCACATTGGTATTAGTGTGGCTGAACTTTTAAAAAAATATTTTACTGATGAAAAGTATAGTGCAATGAAAAGATCATTGCAACAATACATAGAAGGCTATGATGCAGCAGACATCAACTATGCAAGTGCATTGGCTTTAAAAGAAGAATGGGAAAAAGGAGATGATTCGGAACAATACAAAATTGAAGGCGGTTATGGGCCGCTGCTTGATCGTTTAAAAAATAATTGTTTACAAAATGGATGTAGCATTCACCTAAATGTTATCGCAAAAAAAATAAAATGGGATGATAACGAGGTAGAAATAATCACAGCAGAAAACAAATCGTTTGTTGCAAACAAA
>DATCOF010000198.1:0-12472 GCA_036564845.1 Chitinophagaceae bacterium
TATACTATTGGTCAATCAGTTACTGAGCCGGAGAGATTTCCTAAACAAACAGTATCATTATTAAGATCGCAGGGAATTAAAATAAATGATCCAAAAATAATTGCTACAACAGGATGGACAACCAAAAATCTTATTGATGCATTAAATGCAGATCCTCCTCAAAATAATTATGATGTTGTTACTTTATTGATCGGTGTAAATAATCAATACCAGGGAAGAAGCATTGATGAATATAAAACTGAATTCACAATATTGTTGAATCGCGCCATTCAATACGCAGGTAGTAAATCAACACACGTTTTTGTTTTATCAATTCCTGATTATAGTGTAACGCCTTTTGCTCAATCATCAGATACTGCAAAGATCGCCAGGGAAATTGACCAATTTAATGTAGAGAATAAAAAAATAACAATTCAGCTCGGCGTAAATTATCTTGATATAACTCAAATCTCAAGAGAAAATGACCCTGCATTAATTGCAGGAGATGGTTTGCATCCTTCAGGCAAACAATATAAACGCTGGGCAGACTTGTTAGCACCAATGGTAAAAAATGTTATTAGTAAATAAGTCAATAGTCAATGGGCAATAGTCAATGTCATCGGAATATTTTTTTAATGACTAATTGACTCAATGACCTAATGGCTTTTTGAAGTTTTATCTTTGTTTTTCATGTTAACTCAAACAATCTCTCTTTACAAAAATGCGTACGGTGGCTTATCACGAAGTACGTGGTGGCTTGCTCTTGTAATGCTCATCAATCGCAGCGGCACTATGGTTGTGCCTTTCATGACGATGTACATGACGCAGCACATTGGTGTAAGCATAAGCAAAGCGGGATTTGTGATGAGCTTATTTGGAACAGGCGCAGTAGTTGGCGCTTTGATCGGAGGCAAACTCACTGATAAATTAGGTTACTATTATATCCAGATAACAACATTGGTTGGTGGAGGAATTATGTTTATTGTATTGGGACAGATGCATTCTTATTCTGCCATTTGTATTTGTACTTTTTTACTCGCATTTGTTAATGAAGCATTTCGTCCTGCAAACTCAGTGGCGGTAGCATATTACAGCAAAGAAGAAAATCGTACAAGATCATATTCATTAAACAGGCTTGCAATAAATTTAGGATGGGCAGTGGGTGGTGGAGTAGGTGGCTTTATTGCATCATACAATTATCAATTATTATTTTGGGTAGATGGGTTTACGAATTTAGCAGGCGCTGTTATGTTATATTTAGTTTTAGCTCCATCAAGAAATAAAGCAACTGAAGTAAAAATTAAAAAGGAAAAAATTATTGGGAAGACTGCTTACCAGGATAGTAATTATATGATATTTATTTTCCTGCTCTTTTTATTTGCGATGTGTTTTTTTCAATTGTTTACCACCATTCCTGTTTTTTATAAAGAACAATTTCATCTTAGTGTTTTTTTTATTGGAATGATAATGACGATGAATGGATTGATAATTTCTCTTTTTGAAATGATAACTATTTTTAAGCTGGAAGGCAAGCGGCCGCTGTTGCATTTTATTTCTTTGGGAGTTGTATTAATTGGTATTGCGTACCTGATGCTTAACAGCCCGGTAATTGAAAAATGGCTTTTGGCAATGCTCATTATGCTGTTGTTCACGTTTGGTGAAATTCTTTCAATGCCTTTTATGAATTCTTATTTTATATCCAGAACGCAACCGCATAACCGTGGACAGTATGCTGCTTTATTTACTGTTGCATGGGCTTCTGCACAGGCTGTGGGCCCTTTTGCCGGAGGGCTTATCGCAGAAAATTATGGCTATAATATTTTGTGGTTTACCATTGCAGGTGTTTGTATGCTCATCGCTTTATTGTATCGGCTGCTGCACAAAAAAAATGACAGCATGGCTTTAACTTAAAATAGAAAACTGTTTTTTAACATTAATCATAGGTGTTGTAAATTGTAAATATGAAAAGAATTATTCCCATTGCAGTACTTACAATACCTGTTTTTATTTTGGTATTTTGTTCAGGCTCTGTATCGGTTGATGATCATAACAACAAAACGATAGCTGGAGATTACGGTCAAAGTTTACCAGCATTTCAGTAGCAAAGTTTACCAGTGTTAAGGATTTGTTGTAGCGATATAAATTTAGTTTTTATTTTTCTTCCTCAGCGATTCTCCTTTTAATTCTATTTTATGTGCATTGGATGTCAGCCTGTCACATATGGCATCAGCAACAGTAGATATGATTTCAGGAATTGATAAAAAAGATCCCAGTGTAATTCTTTTTTACAGGATATTACTTCCCATAAAATTTATGCTGCTGCTAAATCATCTTTATAATTTATCAGGCAGGTTTTACGGAGCTTACAAATAAAACTTTTGTTGTCATCGGTATTTCCAGGCTCTGCGATGCAATTGAAATAGTGCCTGCAGATTCAAGAGTTGTTGTTCTTTCTTTTATCACACCGGTTGTTATGTCCAGTGTTTCTTCGCCGGTTAAATTTCCTTTTGATCTGTTTAAAATATCCATTCCCTGCATTTGTGATTTGGCATCTGTATTTAAAATTCCTGTTATAGTTACTATCGCATCAGTACCTTTTATTTCTTTAACTGTGTAGGTGGTTATTCTTTGTATGCCTTCTTTGTTCGCAGAATCTGTCCAGTTATAACCTGCTAAAATTTTTGAAGGCGTTGATACGAATGCAAGATTTACTCCATAGCCTGTTTCTTCAGGATCTCCCAAAAGCTGGCCTATCATCATTTTCATGATATCGGATTGCATTGTTGCCGGCGCAGTTTCCTTCTTTGCATTTAAAATATTTCCGGAATTATCAATCACTACATCTTTCGGGTTATTGATAATATCTTTAAAAGACGCTCCATATTCGCCATCCATATCTTCTTTTTTATCAGAATCAAAATTAATATCAGTGCCCATTGCAGTCATTTTTATTTTCATTTTAGTGAAAGTGTTGCTGAGGTTATAATTTTTATAATTTTTATCTTTTACCTCAATTGAATAATGAGCATAAAAATCTGCATTCGATTCCATCGACTGCCCCATCAATGTTTGTGTTGTAACTGCAGTCATTTTGCTATCAACAGAAAATTTTTGACCTTTCGTTAAATTGATATTCCCTTTATTTTGCGAAAAGGCTATTGAAAAAAATAATAAAGAAAATAATACAAGTGTAATTCTTTGCATGGTTTAAAATTATTGAACCGCAAATATACCATCGCAAAAGTGTTTGGGTGTTTCGTTTAATAAACATTTAACAGCAACAGGATTTTTTGTGAAGCCCAACTGATATTATTTATCTTGTAAAAAATTGTAGCATTGAATACGCAGCATTGGTTGTTACTGGCTTTATGGATATTATATGCTGTATTGCATAGCTTTTTTGCTGACGCATTTGTAAAACAGATCATTCAAAAAAATATTGGAAGTTGGTCCAAGTATTACAGGTTTTGCTATTCTTTATTTGCCGCGATAACACTTATCTTATTGTTGTGGTACCAGTTTTCGGTGAAAAGCGTTTGGTTATTTTCTTCAGAAATTATCAGGTATGGTGTATCAATAATTTTAATTGCCCCGGGTTTAATAATTATGATAGTGTGTATCTGCAAATATTTTTATGAGCTAAGCGGAATACAGTCATTGCAAAATAAACCGCTTGCTGCTCCTACACTTCAGCAAACAGGATTACATAAATACGTTCGTCATCCTTTATATTTTGGAACCTTGTTATTTGTGTGGGGATTGTTCTTGCTGCTTCCTGCATTAAGCAATTTAATTGCTGTTGTTGCATTAACTGTGTATGTGCTTATCGGTATTCAATTAGAAGAAACAAAATTGTTTTTGGAATATGGAGAAGAATATAAGCAATACTCAAAAAGAGTTCCGATGCTTATCCCAAAAGTATATGTAAAAAAATAAGGGCCTCGAAAAACGAAGCCCTTAAAAATTTGAAAATATGGATCTTATCCTATTAATTTCACATTTACGGCATTCATGCCTTTCTGCCCATTTTGAAGATCAAATTCAACTTTGTCGTTTTCTTTGATCTCATCAATCAATCCGCTTGCATGTACGAATGTTTCCTTGTTGGAATCATCATGTTTGATAAAACCGAATCCTTTTTCAGAATTGAAAAACTTTACGGTTCCTGTTGTTTTACTGTCCATTGTATTATTATTTAATTAAAATTGAAATGCGAAGGTAGCCTTTTATTTCTTAAATACAAGCCCAATGTCAATGTAACAGAAAGCTTAACACGTTCTTCCGAAAAAGATCGATGGCCTGTATATGAGGAATATGGCCAACTCCGGGCAGAATGACAACCTTAGCATTTTTTATTTTTTTACCTGCGTTTGTTGCAAGCAAAGGATAATTGCCATATAGTTTTTGTTTTTTAGCAGGTAACATTTCTTTTCCAACAACTGTTCTGTCTAACTGCCCAACAATTAGTAAAGTGGGCACATTTATTTTTGGAAGATCATAGAATACCGGTTGTTCGTAGATCATCTGGTACGTTAACGCATTTACCCATGCTACTGCTGAAAAATCTTTTTGTTGTAATGGCTCTGCCTGTGCAGCTACATATTGCTCGTATATTGGTTTCCAAACAGGATAATAACTCTGCTGATATTTTTTATAAGAAGCATAGGTGGCAGATAATTCTTTTTTATATTGCTGCTCCATTGTTTTATAAGGAATAAATTTTTTGTAATCTTCCAGGCCAAGAGGATCTTCCAAAATAAGCTTAGCAGTTCTTTCAGGATACATCAATGCAAATCTTGCTGCAAGCATTCCTCCCATTGAATGACCGATTACATTTACTTTATCGATCTGCAATGAATCGAGAAGCATTTTATTATTTTGTGCCAGCATTTCAAAAGTATATTTTGCATTTGGCTTTGTTGATAACCCCCACCCAAGCTGATCGGGCACAATAACTCTATATCCTGCATTGGATAAAAATGCAATTACATCTTTCCAATAAAAACCTGTAAAATTTTTTCCATGAAACAGTATTACAGATTGCCCGTTGGGAGTTGATGGCTTTACATCCATGAAAGCCATTTTAGCTATCTGCCCATCAATATTTATATCAATATATTTTACAGGGTAAGGGTATTGAATATTTTTTGCCTGCAATTGAAAAGAAAATAAGAAGGAAATAAAAATGACCGGGAATGAGAATTTCTTTAAACGCATATTTTAAATCTTGGTTAAGATAATAGTATAAAAAAATCGAGCCAGCCTTAATTTTTATTCTAAATGAAATGTTACTATTTGCGGGGAAGAATAAGTTTAAGCTGAGATTTTATTATTTCTGCTTTTACATTATTTACTCTGCCAAGATATTCTCCATCCACCTGGAAGTGAGTTTTTTTTGCGGTAGTAATAATTGCTGATTCAGCCTGGAACAATTCAACTTTTTTTGGATTGAATCTTTTAAATTTTAAAAACATCTTAAGAACAGAAATAAAATTGATGCGGCGAACAACAACAATTTCAAATTTCCCATCACCAAGATTTCCTTCCGGGTTTATTAATGCACCTGTTCCGTATTTACTTGCATTGGCAATTACAACCATAAAAGCCCTGCGTTTAATTTCTTCTTTATTTGTTTGTATGGTTACATCCATCGTTCGTTTTCGCCACAGCACTTTAAACACTTTTAAAGCATAGCCAAGTTTTCCGCGAAGATTTCCCTGGCTAAAATATTTTACCAATTGTGCATTAACTCCAAGGTCGCTTAAGTGAATACAAATTTTTTTATCATTAATTCTTATAACATCACATGCTTTTATGTCCCCATGTAAAATAATATCTAAAGCTCCGTTAACTTCTGTAGGAATATTTAATTCCTTAGCCATACCATTTGCTGAGCCTGCCGGTAGTATGCCCATTGCTATGTTTGTTCTCAATAATTGTTCTGCAACAAGTGATATAGTTCCATCGCCGCCTACCGCGATTACTTTTTCGGGTTGTAATTTTTCAATCCAGTATTGTAAAGATGTAGCATCATCTTTGCCATCCAATAAAAAGAAATCAAATTTGTGTTGAAGGTTTGTAAAGTATTTACGGATAGCAGGCTCCCATGCAATTTTTGATTTGGACCCTGATGCCGGATTGATAACAAATAATATCTTTAAACTTGTATCTGTGGCCATTGGTAGTTTTTACAATCTGCAAATGCAATGCAAATATTAATGATAACCTATAAAGAAAAAAAACTTTCTCTGTTTGAGCGTTTAAAAAAGAAAATACTTTTCTGGCTTCATCTTACCAATGATCCTGTAATTAAATTATATCACGGTTATGGCAATGATAAAAAGGTGATTGTATTTGGTCATGTATTCTGCTTAAGTTCTTTGCCAAGAAAAAAATACAAAAAGAATTTTATTAATAATACTTACGGATTGTTGCGCTTGTTTATGGTGAAGCGTTATGTGAATGTTATTCTTCAATTGCAATGGGATGGTATTATTTATGAAACAAAAACGCAGGATGATGGATATTTTAAATTTGAATGGAGCCCTGCAAATCCAATTCCTTCGGGATGGCATCCTGTAAAAGTTCATCTTTTACATTCGGACGTTTATGTAAAACCTATTGAAGTTATGGGTGAATTTTTTATTCCTTATAAATATGAGTTTGCATTTGTTTCTGATATAGATGATACGTTTCTTATTTCGCATTCTTCCAATCTTAGAAAGAGGCTTTATGTTTTGTTCACCAAAAATGCACGCAGCAGGAAACCATTTGAAGGCGTGGTAAATCATTACCAGTTATTGGCAAACACAGGCGCTTCGCGGGATACGCACAATTTATTTTTTTATGTATCCAGCAGCGAATGGAATTTGTATGATTATATTTTTGAGTTTGCAAAAAATAATAAACTGCCAAAAGGAATTTATTTGTTGAACCAGTTAAAAACATTCAGGCAGGTTTTTAAAACAGGGCAAAATAATCACAAAACAAAATTCATGCGTATAAGCAGGATAATGGAAACTTATCCTGATCAAAAATTTATTTTATTGGGGGATGATTCGCAGGAAGACCCCAATATTTATTCAGCGATAGTGGAACATTTTCCGCAAAATATTTATGCGGTATATTTAAGGCATGTCTTGCAATCAAGCCACGAAAGGGTAAAAGGTATTGTGGAAAAAATGAAAGCCAGTGGTATACATTGTTGTTATTTTACGCATAGTTCAGAAGCTGTTATACATTCAAAACAAATTGGGTTGATAGCGCCTCATTGATAATAGATACTTCTACATTAAGTGACTGATGATAAAATGAAAATAAAAAGCAAATAAGTACATTTTGTCGCTTAATATTTTTCTATTTTTTGCTGAAAATTCTGTCGCCCCGTATGGCGCAAGAATGAGGCGTGGGCTATAGCTTGGCTTCTTGTGCCGGATAAAAGAACTACAATATTTAATACCAAAAATTTAAAATTCAGCAAAGCACAAGAACCCTTCCCACAAGGCTAACGCCTCATTCTTGCGCTATCCCGTGTATTAGAAACTTTCTACCGAAAATTCTGTCCTATTAAATTTTTACCAAATTTTTTTATTTCTTTATAACTAAACCTCTGAAAATTATTTTAAAAAGATTCCTCATATTCTTTGCTGTTTAGTTTCATCCCCTTACCTTTGCACTCCCAAATAAAAATGGGAAAATTAAAAGTTCTTTCAATATGTCTCAAAGAATAAGGATCAAACTTCAGTCTTACGATCATAATCTTGTAGATAAATCTGCAGAGAAGATAGTAAAAACAGTACGCAGCACCGGTGCAGTAGTAACAGGACCAATTCCTTTACCTACTCATAAAAAAATATTTACCGTTTTGCGTTCTCCCCACGTTAATAAAAAAGCACGTGAGCAGTTCCAGTTGTGTACACACAAGCGTTTGTTAGATATTTACACCAGCAGTTCAAGAACTGTGGATGCATTGTCAAAATTAGACTTGCCTTCAGGTGTTGACGTAGAGATCAAAGCATAAAAAAATAATAACTGAACCTCTTGCCAAAGGCAGAGCAGCAGAAAGTTCTTATATAAGATTAAACGAAACATCCATCTGTCCCGAAACTTCGGGATAGCGCTGGATATAATAAAATAGAAATGAAAAGTATTATTGGAAAGAAAGTTGGCATGACCAGCATCTTCGATACTAATGGGAAACAGACATCTGTGACCATTATTGAAGCAGGGCCATGCGTAGTTACACAAAAGAAAACTACAGAGACCGACGGTTACAATGCCCTCCAGATTGCTTTTGGCGACAAAAAAGAAAAGCACACCCTTCGTGCAGAAAAAAATCACTTTGCCAAAGCAAATACAACTGCAAAAAATCACATAAAAGAAATACGCGATAGCGAATCAGATGAAAACGTTGGAGACACCATCACTGTTGACATTTTTGCCGAAGGCGATAAAGTTGATGTGGTAGGAACTACAAAAGGTAAAGGTTTCCAGGGTGTTGTTAAGCGTCATGGCTTTCATGGTGTTGGTGGTCAATCTCACGGGCAGCATGATCGTTCAAGAGCTCCAGGTTCAATCGGTGGTTCATCTTATCCTGCAAGAGTATTTAAAGGTATGCGCATGGCAGGCAGAATGGGACAGGATAAAGTGCAGATAAAAGGCCTTAAGATCGTAAAGATATTTCCTGAAAAAAATTATTTATTAATAAGTGGTTCGGTTCCGGGTCACAATGGTTCAATCGTTTTAATCCAGAAATAATGCAACTAGATATATTAAATATAAAGGGAGAAAAATCAGGTAGAACAATTGAACTACCCGAAGACATATTTGGTGTTGAGCCAAATAACCACGTCATCTACTTAGCAGTTAAACAATACTTAGCTGCACAGCGTCAGGGAACGCACAAGGTTAAAACCCGTGCTGAAGTTGAAGGTTCTTCTAAAAAATTACACAAACAAAAAGGTACTGGTGGTAGCCGTAAAGGTAACCTGCGTAACCCTTTGTACAAAGGTGGTGGTACTATCTTTGGCCCAAAACCTCATACTTACGATCTTAAGTTGAATCGTAAAGTAAAAGATCTTGCCAAGATCAGTGCGCTTAGCCATAAAGCAAAAGAGAACAGTATCGTGATAGTAGAAGATATTAATTTGGAAACTCCAAAAACAAAAGACTTTGTTGATATCCTTAAGGTTTTAAATGTCAGTGGTAAAAAAACCTGTTTCATTATTCCTGATTACAATAACAATGTTTATAAAAGCCTAAGAAATATTCCATCAATATGTGGAACACTTTTAAGCGATATAAATACGTATGATATAGTAAATGCAAATGTTCTGGTGTTTACAGAAAGTGCAGCAAAAATATTTGTAGAAGAGCACACAGAAATTGCAGAAGCATAATTTATAATTAAATAATTAATAGACATGAAGCTGTCTGATGTTTTAATAAGACCGGTATTATCAGAAAAAGTGAACAAACAAACTGAAAAGTTTAACCGTTACACTTTTGTGGTAGACAGAAAAGCAAACAAACTGGAAATAAAAAAAGCTGTAGAAGAATTCTATGGTATCCAGGTTGAAGATGTGAATACATTGGTGATGCCATCAAAAGCAAAATCACGTAACACAAAATCAGGGATCGTTTCCGGCCGTAAGCCTGCTAAGAAAAAAGCAATTGTAACCGTAGCAGAAGGAGAAACAATTGACCTGTACGGAAACGTATAAAATATTTAAGTAATGGTGGTCAGCACCGCAAAGTTTGACAAATAAAAAGAACAAAAAATGGCATTAAGAAAATATAAACCTACTACAGCCGGAACCCGTTGGAGAATTGGTAATGCGTATGCAGAGATCACAACCAACGTTCCTGAAAAAAGTTTGGTGGAAAAAGTTCACCATACAGCTGGTCGTACTTCATCAGGCCGCAGAAGTATGCGTTACCTGGGTGGTGGACACAAAAGGCAGTATCGTGTTATCGATTTTAAAAGAGATAAGAAAGATATTCCTGCTGTTGTAAAAACAATTGAGTACGATCCAAACCGCAGTGCATTTATCGCTTTGGTTAATTATAGTGATGGCGAAAAACGTTACATAATTGCACCACAAGGTTTACAGGTTGGAGCTACTATTTTAAGTGGAGACAGCGTTGCACCTGACTTAGGAAATGCTTTACAATTAAAGAGCATGCCCTTAGGTACTACGATCCACAATGTTGAAATGCAGCCGGGTCAAGGTGGTAAGTTAGTTAGAAGCGCAGGTGCATCAGCACAGCTTTCTAATAAAGAAGAGAAGTATGCAATTTTAAAAATGCCAAGTGGTGAGTTAAGAAAAATATTGATCAATTGCTATGCAACAGTTGGTGTGGTAAGCAACAGCGATCATAGTTTGCAGAGCATGGGTAAGGCAGGTAGAAACAGATGGAGAGGTATTCGTCCAAGAGTAAGAGGTGTTGCGATGAACCCTGTAGATCATCCGATGGGTGGTGGTGAAGGTAAAGCTTCAGGTGGTCATCCGCGTAGCAGAACAGGTAAGTATGCTAAAGGACAGGTAACCCGTATGAGAGGTAAAGGTTCTGATAAAATGATAATTCAAAGAAGAAACGGTAAGAAGTTACCAAATAAGTAAATAGAGTTGATAAAGTAAAAAGTAGATTTTAAATCGTACATCGTACATCAATAAATCGTAAATAACAAATGGCTCGTTCAGTAAGAAAAGGTCCTTATGTTGATGCAAATCTCGAAGGAAAAGTGTTGGGCATAAATGAAGGAAAAAATAAGAAAGGAGTGATCAAAACCTGGTCACGCCGCTCTACAATCACTCCGGATTTTGTAGGTCACACATTTGCGGTGCATAACGGAAACAAATTTATTCCTGTGTATGTAACAGAATTTATGGTAGGTCATAAATTAGGTGAATTTGCACCAACCAGGAATTTCAGAGGTCATTCAAGTAAGAAAATTTCGTAAACTGATTTTATAAAATGGAAGCAGTAGCTAAACTAAATAATTATCCCACATCACCCCGCAAAATGCGTTTGCTGGCTGATCTTATACGTGGAATGGAAGTGGACAAGGCTTTGGGTGTTTTACAATTCAACCCTAAGCATCCCGCTGTTCCTTTGTATAAGTTGTTGAAGAGTGCTATCAATAACTGGGAGCAAAAGAACACTGATGCAAAAGTGGAAGATGCAGGCCTGATAGTAAAAACTATCATGGTTGATGGCGGCAGAGTTATCCGTCGTATGCGTCCGGCACCACAGGGTAGAGGTTACCGCATCCGCAAAAGAAGTAACCATGTTACGCTTGTTGTAGATAGCAAAACCGTAAAACCTGTTAAGGAAAAAAAGGTTGTAACCCAAAAAGAAGAACCAGTAGAACCAGTAGAAGCAGTGGCAGCACCAGTTGTAAAAAAGACAAGAACTAAAAAAGTTTCAACAAATAAAACAACTAATTAAAAACCGAATATGGGTCAAAAAGTAAATCCGATTGGGGCAAGGTTAGGTATCATCCGTGGATGGGAAAGCAATTGGTTCGCACATCCTAAAGATTATGCAAATAAGCTGATAGAAGATGATAAGATCAGAACGTATCTGAATGCCCGTATTCAAAAAGGCGGTATCGCTAAGATCGTTATTGAGCGTACATTAAATAAATTGATCGTTACAATTCATACATCAAAGCCTGGTATTATTATCGGTAAAGGTGGGGGTGAGGTTGACCGTATAAAAGAAGAGTTGAAGAAGTTGACAGGCAAAGAAGATGTGCAGATAAACATTCTCGAGATACGCCGTCCGGAACTGGATGCAAACATAGTAGCTGATACAATTGCCAAGCAAATTGAAAATCGTATCAACTATAAAAGAGCAATTAAAATGTCGATCGCTTCAGCTTTGCGTATGGGTGCAGAAGGGATAAAAGTGAGAGTGGGTGGTCGTTTAGGTGGTGCAGAGATAGCCCGTAGTGAAGAAATCAAACAAGGCAGAACACCATTGCATACACTTCGTATGGATATTGACTATGCTAACGTTTTCGCTCAAACAGTTTACGGAAAGATCGGTATTAAAGTATGGATATGTAAAGGAGAGGTTTTAGCAAAGAGAGATCTTAATCCAAATATAATTGCAGGTGGTGGTAAAGAAGGTGGTGAGCTAAGACAAGGAGAAAGAAGACCTGATTTTGGTGACAGACGCGGTGGTGGAGAAAGAGGTGGTGAAAGACGTGGCGGCGGAGGTGGAGATAGAAGAGGCGGTGGTGGCCAGGGTGGAGGACCTCGCGGTGGTGGTCAAGGTGGACCAAGGAGATAGAATAATTAGCCAATTTGTCAATTCGGCAATTTGGAAATGCTATAAAAAAAATTAGTTAGAGAATAAGAAGTAGTGTGCTTTAATTGTCACATTTACTAATTATCACATTGTCAAATTAAAATATGTTACAGCCAAAAAGATCAAAGCACAGGAAAGCGCAGAAGGGTCGTATGAAAGGCGATACTAAAAGAGG